>JANWWB010000142.1 GCA_025056515.1 Anaerolineales bacterium | reverse complement strand
TCCCTGGAATTCCCTGGGACTGCAAAGCTCATGCGAGTACCATAAGTCGCTTGTGGACACCATATCACAGGGAATACATGATTACGAGAATAGGAGTATCCTATCGGCAGGGAAGGTGGAATGGGACGATGAGAGTCCTAGTTTCCAGCAATCGCACAATCTTTAAGGCGGCGCTTCTGCATACCAATTGCAAAGAATTCGCCGCAGAGCTTGGTTGCGATGGCGCCAAACTTCCTTCGCACTTCAACAAATTTCGTCCATTCAAATCACCGATGAACCTCTTGTCAAATGTGGGACGTTTCAGCAGGAGTTCCGGAATTCGAAGAGGCGCCTCGCAGGGCAAAAGTTCTTCTCGACCTAGGACAAGTGTGATGAAGAAATGATTCATTGTAGACTTGGGGGAGCGAGAGAGTTTCTAGCCATCCTGTGCCTCCTTTCGTTCCAACAGCGCTCTCTGCAAAAGTCCAAGGCACGTTCAACCCCCAAAAACCATGAACCCGCTCAACCGGCGCGGTTCTACCGCTCGTGGGACAAGCCGACCTCTTCAGCCTCGACCACGTGGCTGCTTATCCCTATCCATCTTTCTGAATCGGAAGCGGGCCGGCAATTGTAATCGGATTTGTTGGGCAGGTAGTCATCGAGCTGCCCTATCACCTGCGGAGTAGGACTGGCTTGCTTATCGCCCCGGGAGCAGGGTTGCTCTGTTGGCTGAAACAGAGCGGAAAATGTTAGCTCCAAACATCAAGTCTTGAGACCTAGACTCAGCTCGAGATATTTCCTCTCCCACAATCACGCCGACCAGATAAGGTCATCGCCAAGGTGTAGCAAGGCTACCGCTGTTCGTTGATACGAGCAAAGTAGGTTTTCACCGCCGGGTCATTGTAGAACACCAAGGCCAAAATGCCGATCACCAGCGAAATCACATTCCCGACCACGATACAGCAAATTTCCAAAATCGCAATCGTCTGCGATGGCCGCACCGGCTGTGGAGGGTCGGCTAGTAATTTAACGGCATACAGGATTTCGAAGATTCCCAAAATCAACGGCAAGATCGTCAGGGGAACTATACAAAGAGTGACAAGACCGGCGATCATCCCAAAGGTCGTAGTAGCTCCCCAGAGGATATTCAGGACACCGTTGACGAGAGTCATAATCGCAATCGCCTGTACAAGGCCAGGCTTGACAATAAAGAAAGGTTGATTTTCAGCCGACATGGGAACTCCTTTCCAATAGGTATTATACACATGCTCATCGAAAAATGTTGCAAGAAAGGAGCCTTGCACAAGACTTGAGAGAGGGAATTGCTGGATAACTCGTACCATCGAGTTCCCACACCGCTTTGGAAAGTGCTCGGTTGCAAAGTGCGGCAAAGCACAACATTCTCACATTGGCACACTGCCGAAGTCGGCAAAGCCCTAGTGGAGTCTTAAGACAGGGACCTCAGATTTAGCGGGCGATTGCTTAGGCAGCGGGGCTGCTTGGCACCCCCTTTTAGCAGCAAGGCTCTTAAACGGAAAAAACCCGCTCGGCGCGGGTTCTTAAGAAGTTGATCTTTGTTGGGATTAAGCCCAGTTATTCTTCTTAATCATATCGGTCACGACCGGCACGGTCACCGTCTCGCCGCCAAAAGCTTTGATGCCAACGTAAATCATGTAAACCTGAACAGCCAAACCAAGGCAGAAGCCGACGATAATAAAACCTAAAATCGTGTAGAGAACTATAGCCACAATCCCCATAATCAGTGCTTGAACGGCATGAAACTTGATGAAGGGGCGCGACTTTTTCTCTTCCAGGAGCAACATAATTATTGGGATGATAGGCGAAAAAATATAAGACAGCAAAGCCCATAGCTTATCATCCTGGCTGATTTCCGGGGTGAAGGGTTGTTCGATCATCTGTTCCTCCTCTGGGATTTTCGAGAAAGTTTTGTCCTATTCTACATCTAAATTAGACAAAAAGCAATCAGATGGTGAAGCACTTAAGTACTATCAAGGGACGAACAAGTTTTATCTCTAGAAGAAATCGAAGTAGAATCAGACCATGTTTGCTTCCCTCCGTATTGTTTTCATGGGCTCGCCGGATTTTGCCGTCCCGACGCTGGAGGCGCTGGCGGCGTGCTATCCCATCGTCGGCGTGGTGACGCAGCCAGACCGTCCGGCCGGGCGCGGCGGGACCCTGAAGCCGCCCGCCGTCAAAGAGGCCGCGCTGCGCCTGGGCCTGCCCGTCATCCAGCCGGAGAAACTCCGCCAACCCGAAGCGATGGCGCAACTGCGCGCTTGGGCGCCCGACCTGATTGTGGTCGCCGCCTTTGGGCAGATTCTGCGCCAGGAGGTGCTCGACCTGCCGCCCTTGGGCTGCATCAACGTCCACGCCTCGCTTCTGCCGCGCTGGCGCGGCGCAGCTCCTATCCAGGCCGCCCTCCTGGCCGGAGACGCGGAAACCGGTGTCACCATCATGAAAATGGACGCCGGGGTGGATACCGGCCCGATTCTCGCCCAGCGCGCCATCCCCATCGCCCCCGACGAGACCGGCGGCTCGCTTTTCGAAAAACTCTCCCGCCTCGGCGCAGACCTGCTGCTCGAAACCCTGCCGCGCTATGTGAGCGGCGAAATCGTCCCCCGCCCCCAGCCCGAAGAGGGCGTCACCTACGCCCCGATGCTGAAGAAAGAAGACGGCCTGCTCGATTTCAGCCAGCCGGCCGCGGCGCTCGAACGGCGCGTCCGGGCGATGAACCCCTGGCCGGGGGCCTATTTCGAGTGGCGCGGCGCGCCGCTCAAGGTGCTGCGCGCCCGCGTCGGCGAGGCGAAAAGCCCGGGCGCGGGACGCAGGTTGACGGTCGAGGGACGCCCCGCCCTCGGCTGCGGGGAGGGGATTCTCATCCTCGAGGAAGTCCAGCCGGCGGGCAAACGTCCCATGCCCGGCAAGGCCTTCCTCGCCGGGGCAAGAGACTGGACGAACTGACCGTCCGACCGGAGACCAGCAGACTCACGACTATCAGACCAGGAGACGATTCGACTATGGACTATATCGCCGCAATTGACCAAGGTACCACCAGCACCCGCTGCATCCTCTTCGACCACGGCGGGAACGTGGTCACCGTCGCCCAAAAGGAACATCGCCAAATCTACCCCAAACCCGGCTGGGTGGAACATGACCCGCTGGAAATCTGGCAGAACACCCAAGAGGTCGTCGAGCAGGCAATGGCCGCGTTAGCAGGCAGGGGACCGTTGACCGTAGACCGTCCACCGTCCATCGCCGCCATCGGCATCACCAACCAGCGCGAGACGACCGTCGTCTGGGAGCGGGCGACCGGCAAACCGATTTACAACGCCATCGTCTGGCAGGACACGCGCACCGACGCCATCTGCAACGAGTTGGCGCGGGAAGGCGGGCAGGACAGATTCCGGGCAAAGACCGGCCTGCCCCTGGCGACCTACTTCTCCGGGCCGAAAATCAAGTGGATACTGGACAATGTGCCGGGGGCGCGGGCGAAGGCCGAGGCGGGCGAACTCCTCTTCGGCAATATGGACACCTGGCTCATCTGGAACCTGACCGGCGCGCACGTCACCGACGTCACCAACGCCAGCCGCACCCTGCTGATGAACTTGCACACGCTCGACTGGGACGAGGAGATTCTCTCCCTCTTGGGCATCCCGCGCGCCATGCTGCCGGAGATTCGCTCGTCGTCCGAAATTTACGGATATGCCGCGTTGAGCGCAGTCGAAACGCCCGTCTGCGGCGACCTGGGCGACCAGCAGGCAGCGCTCTTCGGGCAGACCTGCTTTTCGCCCGGCGAGGCCAAAAACACCTACGGCACGGGCTGCTTCATGCTGCTCAACACCGGCGAGACGCCCGTCCCCTCGACCTCCGGCCTGCTGACCACGCTCGGCTACAAAATCGGCGACCGGCCCGCCGTCTACGCCCTGGAAGGCTCGATCGCCATCACCGGCGCGCTCGTCCAGTGGCTGCGCGACAACCTCGGACTCATCGCCAAATCCGCCGAAGTGGAAGACCTGGCGCGCACGGTAGAGGACAACGGCGGCATCTACTTCGTCCCGGCCTTCAGCGGCCTCTTCGCCCCCTACTGGCGCTCGGACGCGCGCGGCGTCATCGTCGGGCTGACGCGTTACGTCAACAAGGGTCACATCGCCCGCGCCGCGCTGGAGGCCACCGCCTACCAGACGCGCGAAGTGCTGGACGCGATGGAAAAGGACTCCGGCGTCCAACTGACCGCCCTCAAAGTGGACGGCGGGATGGTCTTCAACGAACTGCTGATGCAGTTCCAGGCGGACATCCTCGGCGTGCCGGTCATCCGCCCGAAGGTGGCCGAGACCACCGCCCTGGGCGCGGCCTACGCCGCCGGGCTGGCGGTCGGCTTCTGGAAGGACTATGACGAACTGCGCGCCAACTGGGGCCGCGACAAAGAGTGGACGCCGCAGATGGACGCCGCCAAACGCGAGGCCCTCTACGCCGGCTGGAAGAAGGCCGTCACACGCACGTTTGGGTGGGTAGAGTAGGCAAGCGGCGGCCTGTCTGATAATATCCAAAACGCGTTGGATTGGATGGAGTATCCCATAGAAGTAGGTGGCAATTGTGTAAAGTGCCGATTTACAAAATTACCACGATACTGGAAAATGGGGCAGGTTTTTTTTGATTGATAAGGAAGGCTCATGAACCGTCAAGAAATTCTGAATTCTCTGAAATCCACCTCCCCCGATGTGCTCATCGTCGGGGCGGGCATCAACGGCATCGGCACGTTCCGCGACCTGGCGCTCAACGGCGTGGACGTGCTCCTGATCGACCGCGGCGACTTCTGCTCCGGCACCTCCGCTACCTCTTCGCGCATGGCACATGGTGGTATCCGCTATTTGGAGAACGGCGAGTTCCGCCTGGTGCGCGAGGCGGTCCGGGAGCGCAATCTCCTTATCCAAAACGCTCCTACCCTGGTCAAACCGCTTCCGACCACCATTCCTATCTTCAAGATTTTTTCCGGCCTGTTGAACGCCCCGCTCAAATTCCTCGGCCTGCTGGAAAAACCCGCCGAGCGCGGCGCGCTGGTCATCAAACTCGGCCTGATGCTCTACGATGCCTATACCGGCAAGAACCGCGTCGTACCGCGCCATGTCTTCGAGCCGCGCCATAAGGCCTTGCAACGCTTTCCTCGTCTCAATCCGCGCATCCGCTACACTGCTACCTACTATGATGGCTTGCTGCTCTCGCCCGAACGCCTGGCGCTCGAACTCGTCCTGGATGCCGAGGCCGAAGGCCCGCACGCCCGCGCCCTCAACTACGTCTCGCTGGTCGGCGTGACGGGGCAGACCGTCACCCTGCGCGACGAACTGACCGGCCAGACCTACGACCTTCGGCCGAAAGTCCTGGTTAACGCAACCGGTCCCTGGATCGACATCGTCAACCGCCTCCTCGGCCTGCCCACCCGTTACCTCGGTCCGACCAAAGGCTCCCACCTCGTCCTCGACAACCCCGAACTGCGCGCCGCCATCGGGGACCACGAATTCTTCTTCGAGAACAAGGACGGGCGCATTGTGCTCATCCTCCCGCTTTTCGACAAGGTGATGATTGGCACCTCCGACCTGCCGATCGAGGATCCGGATTCGGCGCGCTGCACCGAAGAGGAAGTGGACTATTTCCTGGAGATGGTCGGGCGCGTCTTCCCCGATATCTCCGTCCGCCGCGAGCAAATTGTCTTCCGCTTCTCGGGCGTCCGTCCACTGGCCTACACCGGCTCGGCCAAGACGACCGGCCAGATCACCCGCGACCACCACATCCGCGAAGACACCCTGAACGGACTCCCCGTCCTCTCGCTGGTGGGCGGAAAGTGGACTTCGTTCCGCGCCTTCTCGGAGCAAGTTGCCGACCGCGTGTTGGCCCTCCTCGGTCGGACGCGCCGCGCCGGCACCGCCTCCCTGCCCATCGGCCTGGGGGCAAACGCCGCGGCGCTCAAGACCACGCCCGACTACACCCGCGAAGAAATCCACGCCATGGCGCAGCGCGAGAAAATCGTCCACCTGGACGACCTCTTGTTGCGCCGCACTTTGCTCGCTTACCTAGGGCAACTGACTCAGGCGCGGGTGGAGCAGCTCGCCGCCTGGCTGGGCGAGGCCCTCGGCTGGGACGAAGAGCAGAAACAAGCCGAAATCCGCCGCACTGCAGAAATCCTAGAAGACAGACACGGCGTCAAACTGAGGTAAGAAGCGTGACCAACCCTCGGCTCCAGGAAAGGCATGTGGCATACCTTGAAAAAGAGTGTGCTATATGAGAAAAAGACGGCTTCGGTTGCTTCGATATTCTTCGGCAACCGAAGCCGTCTAAAAATGTATGCGATCGCTACCGATAGGTAAGCGCGAGAAAGTATCCAGGCGTAAGATAAGCCACCTGGGGCTCTGCAGCTAGTTCAAGACGCAGTATAACGCTTTCTCCTTGATTGAAGCCGCTCACTTGCACCAAAAGTGTGTCATTATCCAACCAGCCAACCGGCATAGCCGAGAGAACCTGAAAGCCAACATCGGGTTCAAACACGTCATCCAGGTATTGTGCGTCCATAGAGCCTTCGGTCTCCGCAATGCGCAAATTCGTCTGAAAAGTGACCGGCTCATCCATCGTAGAGCCCCTTGCCTCTATCCAAGCGACATACCGGCCGTCAGGCGAGAAAACGGCTTCGCCGGAGCCACGTTCATTGTACAGCCAAGGAGTAAAAGTACGCTCAGCGCCGGTCACCAGATTGCGAATCTGTAAGGGCTGGCCTCCGCCATTAGCGGCATAGGCGAGCCATACACCGTCGGGGGAGATGCTGGAGGGGTTGTAGCCATCGCCCAAGATCTCGGTCACTGCACCGGTCGTAAGGTTAAGGAGACGTAGGCGACTACAAGGGTCGAAGACCAGCTCACTGCCGATGCCGTATAGACACCCGGTATAGTAAATCCCGGTCGGAGTGCCGCCCTCAACGCGGAAAGCCAACGGCTTGAGCGCAAATCCTTCGGCATCCACCAAGTCGAGAACAGGTGCGGCAGAGGCAATGGTATCGGGCGTGCCAAAATACATGCGGGTTCGAAGGCCGGTATCCGTGTAGGAAGCCGTAGTATAAGCAAAGTAAGGGGTACCAGGTGCACCTGCCAAGCGGAAGAGCTCCGGCTGGTACATCAGGAGTGTCTCAATACCGCCGTTATTTTCGATGAGAACCGGATCCGAACCGCGCCAGAGGAAATACACAACAGGAGGGATGCCCGAGGTCGTTCCCCCTGCTACGTGGATGCTATACCGACCGACATAACTATCCGAGCCGATAGAAATCGTCCTCACAAGACTACCATCTGCATTGTAAAAAAACAGGGTAGACGAGCCATCTGTGACCACAAAGCCACTGGGCAAAAAATCGATTTCCATTGGAGGAGTGGTGGAAATCGGCGCCGGAGATGTCGCGGTTGCCGGTGGCAGTGAAGGCTCAGTGGTTACTGGAGTAGGCGAGACAGACAACGGAAGCGGTAAACTACAAGCTAAAAGACTGAAAGACAACAAGGCTAATCCGAGGAAAAGACGTTTCAATTTCACCATCTCCATCTCCTATTTGTGAACTTGGGAAGCAAAGTGGTTAAGCTCT
>JANWWB010000056.1 GCA_025056515.1 Anaerolineales bacterium | reverse complement strand
TGACAAGGGTCATCTAACCGCACGTCTTTTCGCCCTCGACGCCCTGCTTGCCGAATTCGGCGAGCTGCCCTGCCATGTCAAGTTCATCATTGAGGGCGAGGAAGAGACCTCCAGCCTTCACCTGCACGACTTTGTGCGCACCAATCTAGAACGTCTGCGCGCCGATGCCTGCATCTGGGAGTTCGGCGGCGTAGACCATGAGGAAACTCCGGTACAGTACCTCGGTCTGCGCGGCATTTGTTATGTGGAACTCTCGGTCGAAACAGCGACGGTGGACGTTCACTCCGGCTTAGGCGGCTCGATTTTCCCCAATGCCGCCTGGCGATTGGTCTGGGCACTGAATACCCTTAAAGGTCCCGACGAACGTATCCGCCTGCCAGGGCATTACGACAAAGTCCGGCCTCCCTCGGCCCGCGATGTTGAACTGATGGCGGCCTTGCCCGAGGTCGCCGATGAATACAAGACCCGTTACGGCGTGCGCGAATTTCTCAAGGGTCTGACCGGCGGTGTCGAGCTGCGTTTGGAGGAAGTCTTCAGCCCGACTTGTACAATCTGCGGTTTGACCGCCGGTTATCAGGGAAGTGGTGCAAAAACAGTCTTACCGGCGCGCGCTTCGGCTAAGGTGGATTTCCGCCTCGTCCCCGACCAAGAACCGGAGGAGGTTGTCCGAGCGCTTCGTCAACACCTCGATGCCGAGGGCTTCCCCGATGTGCAAATTACCGTCCTAGGGAGCGAGCCGCCCGCACGCACCGACCCCGACCATCCCTTCATTCAATTGGTCTGTGAGAATGCGCAGCAGGTCTATGGCAAGCCGATGCGTCTGATTCCACTTTCGGGCGGTTCCGGCCCGAACGCCCCTTTTGTCCATGACCTTGGGTTACCAGTCGCCACCGCCGGGCTTGGGTATCCGGATTGCCGTGTCCATGCACCGAATGAGAACATCCGCCTGGATTTATATCTCAAACATGCCAAACACATCGCCCGCGTGATCAGAGAGTTTGCCGCTCTCTAACCGGCATCATTCGACAGCTCAAGCGCCATGTTCTTAACATCTCTGATAGCCTAAGTTGCCCAAGCGATGTTCGCGCAAGGCACCGGGGCGCTCTGTCTTTCTATCGCCAAGCCAAGAAAAGTCCTATACAACTATTAAAGTTGTCTGCGATGGAAAGCGAAGACGAACAACTTCAATGCACCCTGTAAGGCAACCGGACAGCGAGAGAAGCAAAACTTGCGCCGTCAACATACATGTGCACTGCTCTTTGACGCACTTCGGGGCTGTAGGCATGCAGCTTTTTCTCAGGTGTGTACTTGCAGCCACACAAGGAACAGCGGTACCGTTGGCTTCCAGAGGGAGGCTTTCCAACTTTATGTTGCTTGACTTCACTTGCAGATTCTGGACATTTCATCTCCTGTTTTACCCCTTTTTAGGCACTCCCCTCGGGAAATTTGCTTGACAATCGCTGTCAATCCCTATATAATCCTGCCTGCTTTCCTCGCTAGCTCAATCGGCAGAGCGGGCGGCTGTTAACCGCTAGGTTGGAGGTTCGAGTCCTCCGCGAGGAGCCTCTACCCTCTCTTCTACGAGAGGGCATTTGTTCTTAACCACCAAACCGGTTTTGGAATGCAAGCGTCACAAACAAGAGAACTCCTGAGCAGTTCAAGCCCGGAGTTCTCTTATCCAGCGCTCACCAGAAGACTCTCTTTACCGAATCATTTTTCAAGAATCTGCGATAGAAACAGCTTGGTTCGCTCCTCTTTTGGATTGCGGAAAATCTGGTCCGGCGTTCCGGTCTCAACAATTTGACCTTGATCAAAGAAATACATACGGTCGGCTACGGCTCGAGCAAAACCCATTTCATGCGTGACAACCAACATCGTCATGCCCGACTTGGCCAATTCAATCATGACATCTAGTACCTCTTTAATCATCTCCGGATCTAGAGCAGAGGTCGGTTCATCAAAAAGCATGATTTTAGGCTCCATAGCCAGAGCGCGCGCGATTGCCACGCGTTGCTGTTGACCACCAGACAGCTGAGAGGGAAATTTGTGCGCCTGATCCGGGATTCCCACACGCTCTAGCAATTCCATCGCCTTACTCTCTGCCTTCTCCTTGGGCCATTTCCGCACCTGAATCGGAGCTAAGGTAATATTCTGAAGAACGGTGAGATGCGGAAAGAGATTAAATTGCTGGAAGACCATGCCGGT
>JANWWB010000067.1 GCA_025056515.1 Anaerolineales bacterium | reverse complement strand
ATGTGAACCACCTGCGTTTGCTCCAACAAATCCGATAGATGCGCCAAGATGGCTCGATTGAGCGCGCGCGCCCCTTTTGAACCTCCAAAGACCAGCAAAACAGGTCGATCGAAGCGCAAGCGAAGGTGGCGACGCGCGGTCTCACGCGACCAGGTGCCCAGTTCCGGACGAGTTGGGTAGCCGCTAACGGTCAGTGGCTTATGGTGGAAATATGCTCGGGATTCTTCCACAGTAACAGCAATATGGTCAGCAAAACGCGCCAAGGTTTTGAGCGCCAAGCCAGGTTCGATATCGGGAACATAAAGCAGCTTGGGAATCGAACGCCCGGCTAGAGCAATCGGCACAGCAACGTACCCTCCGGTGAAAAACAAGACATCAGGGCGGAAGTGACGCAGAAGGCGTCGGGCAGCCACAAGACCACGCGCCAATTTCAGTAAATTGACCGGCAAGCGCAATAAACCGACACCATGCACGCCTGCCGCCGGGATGGCGCGAAAAGGCAGACCGGCCCTCTTCACCAGGTCAGCCTCCATGCCGCCTTCGCTCCCAACCCAAAGCGTCTCCAGGTTGGAGCATTGCTCGGCCAAAGCCTTATGGACGGCCAATGCGGGATACACCCCGCCGCCCGTTCCGCCCGCGCCAATCAACAGACGCACTGTACGACCTCCGTTCCTGAACAACCGTCTCGCTCGGCCTCTGGGCTTGGTAACGCGAAATATTCAAAACAATGCCAACCGCCGTCAAGACAGAGAGCAAATTCGAACCGCCAGCACTCATAAAGGGCAACGCATTCCCAGCAAACGGCAACAACCCCACCAAAACAGCCATATTGATGAGCGCCTCAATCGCAATCCAGAAGGTCAATCCGCCGGCTAACAACGTCCCAAGCATGTCAGGCGCTCTTTCAGCAACCTTCAGGCCGCGCCAGACCAATACACCATAGAGAACGATAAGCACAATTGCACCGAGAAGGCCCCACTCTTCCACCACCACGGCAAAGATGCTATCGGTAGTGGGCAAGGGTAAGCCTTCCAGCTTGGTTGTAGCATTGCCTAACCCTTGACCGAACAATCCACCCTTGACGATTGACTCAAGCGAGTAAAGCATGTGGTCGCTGGATTGCAAGGGTTCCCTAAGGCCGGTCAGATAATCGGCCAAGCGATGACGACCCGTCTCGCTAAATTGAATCACCAAACCACCGATAAGCAACGCAACCAGCAAGAAGAAAAGGATCTGCTTCAAGTCGCCGCCTGCCAAGAAAAAGAGCAAACCACCCATAATAAAAATGGTCGCAGCGGCACTTAAGTCCGGCTGGAGATAAATCAAACCGCCCACCGTTCCGACAATGACCGCCAACGGTATGAGACCGATTTGAATATCCTTCAGATGGTCACGCTTGCTATAGAGCCAAACTGCCAGATACAAAACAATCACCAGTTTCGCTAACTCGGAAGGCTGAATAGAGCCCTGATAGAGCGTGCGAACCGAATGGAGGCGCTCTTCGCCGCGCAGCAAGACCAAGACAAGCAAAGCCAACGTCAATCCCATGAGAGGAACGGCCAGGCGCTGGATAAGATGATAGTCCAGGCGCGTCAACATAGCCACGATAAGAGCACCCAACACCATCCACAGAATCTGCTTATTCAGGATGTAATAAGGATTGCCATCGTGCTCGAAAATTGAAAAGTCCGGGCTAGCCGAATAGACCATCAGCAAGCCAAACAAACACAAGGCAATCACCGTGGCGAGCAAGATCAGATCGCTACGACCCACTTTGATTTGGGGCGTCGCCATGCGCCCGCTAGGGGATTTCACGAAAGTTCCAGCACCCATTTTCTAAACGCCTCTCCGCGCGCTTCGAAATCACGAAACTCATCAAAACTGGTGGCACCTGGTGAAAGCAAGACCACCTCGCCCGGGCGCGCCAACCGTGCGGCTGCTTGCACAGCTTCTTCGAGATGCTCGTATTGTTCAAGCGTCTCCGGACCTCCGGCCTGCTCCAGCGCGCTGCGAATTTTATTGCCCGCCTCGCCAAAGAGGACAACACAGCGCACGCGCTCGTGTACCAGACGGGCTAGGTCGTCCCAGGGCAAATTTTTATCGCGCCCACCGAGGAGCAAAACAAGCGGTTCCTCAAACGAGCGAATGGCAGCTATCGTCCGCTCAGGGGCTGTGGCAATCGAGTCGTTGTACCA
>JANWWB010000053.1 GCA_025056515.1 Anaerolineales bacterium | reverse complement strand
TCCTCGGGCAGGGTGTAGCCGAGCAGGTCAATCAACTTTTTGTGCAGGAGGAGGGTCTCGTCCACTGCGCCGGTCAGCGGGCGCAGGGCGTAGAGATCGGGGTCTTTGTGCGGCAGGAGCACCCAAGAGCGATTGCGGAACTGGACAATCGAACCGGGGGAGAGTGGGTTCATCGTGCTTGTTCCTTTCGAACTGAGGCAGGGTGGTTCTATGAGTCGGGAGCAAACAAGGCCCGATTCTCCTGCACCCATGCGACCAAGCGGCGGATTCCTTCTTCTACGCCGACGCGCGGTCGCCAGCCTAGTTCGCGTTCAGCCTTGCGGATGTCAGCGATGAAGACGCGTTGATCGCCGGGCCGCCAATCGCCGTACTGAACCGGGACGGGGCGTCCGAGCAGTCTTTCCAGCAACGGGCCGAATTCGGCCCAGACCGAGAGGGTGTTCTGCGGTCCACCGCCCAGGTTGTAAATTTGGCCTTTTGCTTGGTCGATGTGCTTGATGGCGGCGTCGTAGGCGTCGAGCAAATCGTCCACGTAAAGCACGTCGCGCACCTGTTTGCCATCCCCGTAAATGGTAATCGGTCTACCGGTGATGGCAGCGATGATAAACCAGGCTACCCACCCCTGGTCTTCGATGCCGAATTGCCGTGGCCCATAGATGCAGGACTGCCGGAAGACAACCGAACGCAGGCCGTAGATGCGAGCGTAATCGCGCACGTATTGGTCGCCACAGCCTTTAGAGACCCCATACGGGCTGTGAAAGTCAAGCGGCTGCGTCTCGGGACAACCAAAAGGCAGGTCTTGGTATTCCCAACGCGTTGTGCCTTCGACGACCCTGACTTCTTCCATCCCACCATAGACTTTATTGGTCGAAGCGTAGAGGAAGATGGGATTGTTGCCGTTCAGGCGTGCGGCCTCGACTGTGTTGAACGTGCCCAAGGCGTTGATTTCGAAATCCTGACGTGGGTCGCTGACCGAAGAGGTGACGGCTACTTGGGCTGCCAGATGGACGAAGACGTCAGCCTGACGGCTGGAGGCCAAGAGCAGGTCGAAATCGCGCACATCGCCGACCACCAGGCGGAACGAATCGGCGCCGAAGCGTTGGCGCAACCAGTCTAGGTTGCGCGTTGCGCCGGCGCGTGAGAGATTATCGTACACGGTGACCTGTTCGCCGCGCTCCAGTAGACGAGCGACATAATTTGAGCCGATAAATCCGGCCCCTCCGGTGACAAAATAATGAGTCATAGCGCTCCCTGATCTATCCTCGAGTCTCCTGTGTTTACCACAGTGTGGTTTCTGTTCTCGATTGGCTGTTTTGGGATCTATGTTGGTTTGAGGTTGTTCTCCTTAGGCGGCATTCTCGCTTGATGGATTTGTTTTAAAGTTTGCCGCAGTTATCCGTCAATTTGCAAGCCCGGCTCTCATTCGTCCTCTGTGATTTCCTTTCCTGCCCGTTCGCGCACCTGACGATAGACTCCCATGAAGGTCTCTCCTTCGGTGGAAAACGCATAGGCGCCGAGCAGGCCATTGACCAAATAGGCGAGCAAGTGCGTGCTCAGCGCGGCGGCTAAGGCGCGCGCTTCGTCTCCAGAGAGAAGCAGGAGCGCTCCGGAAAAAGCGCCCTCGAACGTCCCGACTGCGCCCGGCAGGGAGGGAATGGCATTGCCGAAAGCAGTTGCTCCTAGCCCCAGGAAAGACCAGGTCCACTGCGCTTCGGGGAAAAAGGCGCGGATGTAGAGAAAAAATTGAAGGACAGCAATTGCCCAGTTGAGGGTCATCAAGCCAACGACCGTTAGGAAGAGAC
>JANWWB010000004.1 GCA_025056515.1 Anaerolineales bacterium | reverse complement strand
GCGAGATGACCAAGGAGAACTCCTCCTAGCCTTTGGAAACGCATCCAACACCATCCCCACCTCAAAACAGCTATGGCTAGAACTCCAATCCCTCTTGGCCGAGACAGCCGCCTATCGTTCCTACGTTCGCCGCGCGCCTGTCGAATCCCTCTTCCCAGAAGAATAAGCACCGCTCTTGTCGTCGGACAAACTCCTTAACGAACGAATTGCCCAACATCTCCGCCGAAACTGGAAAGCCGCCCCTACAACCTGGCGACCGAAAAAGCACACAACCGCGCAAAAACAAGTAAAATTAAAGCATGCCCTATGAGGAGATTCAACACACTGCTGATTGGGGCTTGCGCATCTGGGCCGGGGACTTACCCGGCCTCTTCATCGAAGCGGCGCGCGGGATGAACACCCTGATGGGTGTGCAGGCCGTCCCCACCGAGGGCGCGATTCCTGCGCCGGGCCCCGCCGAGTCGGATACAGGTCAACGCTCGCCTCTTCGTCGCCTGATATTGACCGCTCCGGATGTCGAGGCGCTCCTGGTCGCCTTTCTGAGCGAAATGTTATACTTGGTCGAACAGGAACATATCACGTTAGACAACTTACAAGTCTCGCTCTTCCCCGGTGAGGCCCTGTGGCGGCTTGAGGCCGTTGGAGAAGCACGTCCCCTAGCAAGGGTACAAAAGCTCATCAAGGCAGTCACCTACTACAATTTGCACATCCGCTCGGACGAAGACGGGTATTCGGTTGAAGTTGTTTTCGATGTATGAGAGGTTGAGATGATTGGGATAAGCGATCTGACACAAGTTTCAGAATACGAGTGGCTGATTCCGCGCTCGTATCGCTCGGATATGCGCGTGCCGGTGCGGTTGTTTGCCACCCGAGAGATGCTAGAACAAATCGCCGATGACCGTTCGCTAGAACAAGCGGTCAACACGGCGACGTTGCCGGGACTGGTGGGCGAGGTGGTTGTGATGCCTGATATGCATCAGGGATATGGCTTTCCGATTGGCACCGTAGCGGCCACCGAAACGCCCCATGGGGTGATTTCGCCAGGTGGGGTGGGCTACGACATTAATTGTGGTGTGCGCTTGCTGGCTTCCTCGCTAGAGCTTGAGGCGGCGCGACCGCATCTGGACCAATTGGCCACACTCATCAACCGTTACTGTCCCTCCGGTGTAGGCGAGGAGGGGGTGGTGCGCGTCTCGGTCACCGAGCTGGAGCAAGTCCTACGGGAGGGAGCGCGCTGGGCACGCAAAAAAGGCTTCGCCGAGGAAAATGACCTAGCACGCACCGAAGAAGGCGGTTGCTTAGAGGGGGCGCAGCCAGAAAAGGTCAGCGAGCGTGCCAAACAGCGCGGCCGCGAGCAAATCGGTTCGGTGGGAGCAGGCAACCACTTTGTGGAAGTCGATGTTGTCGAGCGCATCTTTGATGAAAAAACTGCCCAAGCATTCGGGTTGCAAGAAGGTTGCCTGGTGGTGCAGATTCACTGCGGCTCGCGTGGGTTAGGGCATCAGGTCTGCACCGATTACGTTCAAGAATTCCAAGGCGCAGTCAAACGCTATGGTATCCATCTGCCGGACCGAGAGTTGGTCTGCGCACCGCTCGACAGCCCCGAAGGGCAATCCTACCTGGGTGCCATGCGCGCTGCAGCGAACTTCGCCTTTGCCAATCGCCAAATTTTGGCGCATTCCGTCCGCCGTGCCTTCGAAGAGACCTTTGCCGGCAAGCTCAAGGGCTGGGAATTGCACCAGGTGTACGACATCTGTCACAACATTGCCAAGATTGAAACCCACGAGGTAGAAGGGCAGAGGAAAAAAGTCTGCGTCCACCGCAAGGGTGCCACTCGCGCCTTTGGCCCAGGGACGCCTGAACTACCGCCCGAATACCGTCCATTCGGACAGCCGGTGCTGGTGCCAGGGTCGATGGGCACTTCATCCTGGGTATTGGTCGGCACCGAAGACGCGATGAAACGCTCCTGGGGATCTTCCTGTCATGGCGCCGGACGGGTGATGAGCCGCGCCAAGGCCAAGCATGAGGTGCGCGGCGAGGCCCTGCGCAATGAACTGGAAGGTCGCGGGATTCACGTGCGCGCCGGTTCGATGTCCGGCTTGGCTGAGGAAGCCCCGCAAGCCTACAAAAACGTGGATAGGGTCGCCGAAACCGTCAGCGCGGCAGGCATCGCCCGTCAGGTTGCCCTGCTGCGCCCGGTTGCAGTCATCAAAGGATAGAGAGGTTACATGTACGTCATTGTTGAGTTTGCCATCGTCCCGGTTGGGGTAGGCGTTTCGCTTTCTCGCTATGTCGCCGCTTGCGAGCGAGTATTGGCTGAAAGTGGTTTGACCTACGAATTGCACGCCAACGGTACGAATGTGGAAGGCGAGTGGGAGGAGGTCTTCGCCGCCATTCGCCGCTGCCACGAAGTCTTACACGAAATGGGCGCACCGCGCCTGCACACCGATATCAAAGTCGGCACCCGCATTGACCGCCCACAACGGATGGCCGATAAGGTACAAAGCGTGCGAGAACAACTCGACAAAGGATAAGCTCGCCCAGGCTTCTTGCAACTTTCACACCACGAGGTTTCTGCATGTCAACTCCCCCTCAACGTACTTGGCGGGACTATCTAGGCATTACATTACGCGGGTTCGTGATGGGTACCGCCGATGTTATCCCAGGTGTTTCGGGTGGCACGATGGCCTTTATCCTGGGAATCTATGAAGAATTGATTGATGCTATCCGCGCTGTTGTCCCCTTCTTGCGTAACTTGCTTGCAGGTCGTTGGAAGGATGGCTTCACGGAATTCCCCTGGCGCTTTTTGCTAGCCCTGCTGATAGGGATTGGCACGGCTATTCTTAGCCTGGCGCGCCTGCTCCATCAGGCGCTGGAAACGCATCCCCAACTGGTCTATGCGTTCTTCTTCGGCTTGATCGTGGCCTCGGTTTACGTGGTACGACGACGCGTGCGACGCTGGACAGTGGGATTGCTTGCGACCGTGCTGCTCTTCGCCGTAGGAGCATTCTTCTTGACCGGTCTGCGCCCGGCGCAAACACCGGAAACACCTTGGTTTATCTTTTTGAGCGGGGCGCTCGGGATCTGCGCAATGATTCTGCCCGGCATTTCGGGGGCTTTTGTCCTGGTTTTGCTGGGTAAATATCAGTATATCTTACAAGCGTTGATTCGAATGGACCTTCCCACCTTGCTGATTTTCATGGCTGGGGCTGCCATCGGGATCGTGACCTTCGCCAGTTTCTTGCGCTGGTTGCTTCATCATTATCACGACGCCACCGTCGCTGCCCTAGTTGGCTTTATGTTGGGAGCGCTGCGCGAGGTCTGGCCTTGGAAACAAGAGCGTCTACCGGTTCTACCGACAGCTTGGAGCGGTGAAGAATGGATGGCGGTTGTGCTCATGCTGATAGGGTTTGTCGCTGTCATCGCTCTTGAGACCATCGCCGAACGCCGCGAACGTCGCGCCCCTGCAAAACTCTGAAATCGACTTTCCCCTCCCACTACCTGACCTCCAAGCCTGTTAGTCGGGTCAGCGCTCGATGAATAAGCCAAACAGGCACGATCAAAAGCAAGTGAAGACCAGCGCTCAGCCCAAAGACCAACGCCAAGGCTTGAAAAAAACGATTCACCAGAGGCGCTAGATGGGTTAGCATCCAATCCCCTGCCCCAGCTAACATCGCCAGGCCGAGCAATGCTGCAACGCTCAACCCAACCGGTAACCAAGCGCGTCGATCGGAGGCCGAAGGGAGCATCGTGCTGCTGACGGTAAAGGTTAGATAGAACCACAGCCAAAAATCTGGCCGGGAGGGCACAAGCGCCAGCGCCGCCCAAAAGCGGTTCCACGCTGCAAAACGCAAGTCGTCCCACAGCGGGAGCAATCCCATGCGGTCAATTGCAGCAAACGCCACAAACAGACTTCCGGTCAAGAGCGGCGCGGCTCCTATCAGGGCGTCGCGCAGCCAACCGCCCGAAGCAGTTTCCACATATCCCAGACGAAGACGGCCATCCGGTTGCGCCTGCGGAATGAGCGAAAAACGCCCAGTTGGCACCCCTAAGAGTTTGGCCATTAGCCAGTGACTGAATTCATGCAAGAAGATGCCGGGCAAGAAAATCAGGGCAAAGATGACTTGTGTAACGACCGGATGGCGTGTCAGGATGAGAAAGACCGCTTGGATTTCGCGATGGAAAGCGCGTTGAAAAAAGACCAAGGTGATCAAGGCAAGGCATAGCCAGAGGAGGCCATCCAGCGCGGAAAACACCGAGGGGGACAAGGCAAACTTGTCAAGATAAGCACCAGGTTTCATGGCAAAAAAGCAAAGCCATGATGTTCTGTCGCGATCGAAAAAACTCTAACCGCCTGTATTGCTATAAACCTTTGAAGGCAACAAAGCCCTGGCCTCGCGCTCGACGACTAAGTCCACCCATTGTGCTGCGGTGGCACGCCGCCTCGCAGTGTGGAAATACCGTATGTTTGTAAAAAAGCAACGCGACTGCATCTATACCTGCCCAAGAGCTAAGCAAGTTGCTCGCTCATCCTACCTGGAAAGTCCTAGAGCGACCGGAGAGTTTAAGTAGAGAGATAAGCGCCTACTGGCTTTGTGGGGCGTTAGGGCAACCTTGTAGGCTGCCCTAACACATCTTAAGCCGACACAGCCGAGGAAGCGGCACGGACAATAGCCGGGAATTCATCCAGTTTCAGGCTTGCACCGCCCACAAGAGCGCCGTCAATTTCGGGCTGGTTAAAGAACTCCGCCGCATTGGCCGCCGTCACCGACCCTCCATAGAGCACGCGTACAGCCTGCGCTGTTTCCTCGCCATAAAGTTCGGCCAAGGCAGGACGGATCACATCTACGATCACCTGATTGGCATTCTCGCCGGTCGAAGCGCGTCCGGTGCCGATCGCCCAAACAGGTTCATAGGCAATAACCACACGGCGTGCAAAGTCCGGGGATAGCCCTTGCAAGCCGCGACGCACCTGATGTCCAACCACATTGCGGGTCTGTCCCGCCTCGTACTCGGCTAGGGTCTCGCCGACGCAGACAATCGGAACCAGGCCTACGCTCTGAGCGGCAAGCAACTTGCGGTTAACGGTTTCATCTGTCTCACCAAAGTAAGTGCGCCGCTCAGAGTGACCGAGAATCACATACTGACAGAACTCTGCTACCATAGCAGGAGAGATTTCGCCGGTGAACGCTCCCTTCGCTTCCCAATGCATATTCTGCGCCCCCAGACGAACCTCTGTGCCACTGAGTAAAGCTGCCACGGGAAAGAGTGCGGTAAAAGGCGGGCAAAGCACAATTTCAACGCCCGAGAGCGATTGCAAGGCGGGGAGCATGGTAGCAACCAGTTCACGCGCTTCGGCGATGGTTTTGTTCATCTTCCAATTGCCGGCAACGAGTGGAATGCGCTTCATAGACTTGCCTCCAGAGAAAACATTGTAGGACAACTCGGCGGAGTTGTCCTACGAAAAAGGACGGCTGGGCGCCGCCCTTTGGGGTTATCGGTCAAGCAGGGCCGCTACGCCAGGCAATTCCTTGCCTTCAAGAAATTCTAGCGATGCGCCACCGCCGGTCGAAACGTGAGTCATCTGCTTAGCGACGCCAGCCTTCTTGACTGCGCTGGCGCTATCACCGCCACCGATGACGGTTACTGCGCCGCTCTCAGCCAACATGCGCGCCAGAGCAAATGTCCCTTCGGCAAACTTGGGAAATTCAAAAACGCCTACGGGGCCGTTCCAGACAATCAGCTTGGCGCCCTGCAGCGCTTGCCGATAGAGTTCAAGCGTCTTAGGGCCAACATCCATCACACGCCAGCCATGTGGGATCTTATCCACATCCACTATCTGGCTGTTGGCTTCAGCATCGAATCTATCGGCGATAACGGCATCCACCGGCAAGATGATCTTATCGGCGTGCTTTTCCAAGATGCCTTTGGCGATCGGGATGGAATCGACCTCCACCAGGCTATCTTGCATGTTCAACCCTTTGGCAGCCAGGAAGGTGTTGGCCATGCCGCCGCCGATGATCAGTTTATCGCACTTCGTCAACAGGTTTTCAACGACCAGAATTTTATCGCTGATTTTTGCCCCGCCCAGGATGGCGATATAAGGATGCTCCGGGTTAGCGGTTGCGCGGCCCAGGTATTCGAGTTCCTGTTCCATCAAGAAACCGGCTACAGCGGGCAGGAAGCGCGCCACGCCCTCAGTGGAGGAGTGAGCGCGGTGAGCGGAACCGAAAGCATCGTTGACATATACATCACCCAAAGCCGCCATCTGCTTGGCTAACTCGAGGTCGTTCTTCTCCTCACCAGGGTGGAAACGAGTGTTCTCCAGCATCAAGACTTCACCTGGCTGAAGGGCTTGCGCCATCGCTTCGACCTCTGGGCCAACGCAATCGGGCGCCATCTTAACTGGACGTCCCAGTAAGCCGGCCAACACTTCCGCTGCCGGTTTCAGGCTGAACTCTGGGTCTGGGCCGCCCTTTGGACGCCCAAGATGGCTCATCAAAATCACCGAGGCGCCTTGGTCTAGAACGTACTGAATGGTCGGTAGTGAGGCGCGAATGCGCTTGTCATCGGTGACTTTGCCGCCTTCCATGGGGACATTGAAATCGACACGCATCAGAACGCGCTTGCCTTTGAGGTCAATATCACGAACAGTTTTCTTATTCATAGTTCACTCCGTTTTGTCTGATCGTCGCCTAGTCATCGAACGTTTGGCCACTTGCTTGCAGACTCGATCGGTCTACAACCTTTTAGCCATCAGGGCAGCCAAATCAGCCGTGCGGACGGAATACCCCCATTCGTTATCATACCAGGCGACAACCTTGACAAACGTGCTGGCTTCCTTGCCAAGGACCATCGTGAAGGGCAAGTCTACCGAGGAGGAGTGTGGGTCACCCTTGAAATCGATGCTGACCAAGGGTTCCTCTACTGCCTGGAGGATGCCCTTCAGGCGCGGGGTCTGAGCAGCATCGCGGAAGGCCTGGCGCAGCTCTTCGGTCGTGGTCGGGGTTTCGATTTCGGCGGTGAAATCTACCACCGAGACGGTCGAGGTGGGGACGCGGATGGCATAACCATCGAACTTTCCGGCCAGGTCGGGGATAACCAATTTGAGTGCCTTGGCCGCACCGGTCGTGGTGGGAATCATGCTCATAGCGGCGGCGCGGGCGCGGCGCAGGTCGGAATGTGGCAGGTCGAGAATGCGCTGGTCGTTGGTGTAGGCATGGATGGTGGTCATGAAGCCGCGCACAATCTTGAACTTATCGTGCACGACTTTCACAGCCGGCGCCAGGCAGTTCGTAGTGCAGGAGGCATTTGAGACAACATGATGAATCGCCGGATCATATTTGTCCTCGTTGACGCCCATCACCACGGTTAGGTCTTCGCCTTCCGCGGGAGCCGTAATGATGACCTTCTTTGCTTTGCCGGCCGTGATATGGTTGATGGCGCCTGTCACTACTTTGCCCTTTTTGTTGACACCATCCTCTTTGACAGTGAAGACCCCTGTGCTCTCAATGACGATCTCCACACCCAAGTCACCCCAAGGAATGGCAGCCGGGTCAGTTTCTTTGAAGGCCTTGATTTTCTTGCCATCAACCAGGATGCCATCTTCAGCCACTTCCACAGCGCCGTTGAAGCGGCCATAGTTGGAGTCGTACTTGAGCAAGTGTGCCATGGTGGGCAGGTCGCCGACATCGTTGAAGGCAACTACTTCGAGGGTATCCGGATAATAATCCCGGATTGCCTTTAAAACTTGCCGCCCAATGCGGCCAAAACCATTGATACCAACTCGTACAGTCATGTTTCTATCTCCTTTACAAAAAGGTTATGAAGGTCCAAATCCAAAAAAAGATCAGGCCAGCGGCCCGGTGCGTTCTCGGTAGAGATCCATCAGGACTTGCGCCAGACGGGCAGCATCGTGGCGGTGAGGCGCTTGGCGGTCAACCAAATCCGCCTGGTACAGCCGCGGATCCTGACGCATGGCATCGTCCACGCGCACCCATTGCAAGCCATCACCACAGGGGGAATCATACCATGAATTACAGAGAATAATGTCAAAGATCCCACTGCCAATTGTACTTTCTAGGGCACGGACATGGTCACTACAGGAGTAAGAATCGGTCTCACCCGGCTGCGTAGCGATATTGACGATGTAAATTTTCAATGCCTTGCTGACCCGAATAGCTTCCAGAATATCGCGCACCAGAAGATTAGGCAAAATGCTGGTATAGAGACTGCCCGGGCCAACGATGATCATCTCTGCTGAGAGCAAGGCGCGTACAACCGGCGGATAGGCCGGAGCGTCATTCGGCTCTAACCAGACCCGACGGATTTTGCCCGGCATACGAGGAATGCGGCTTTCCCCTTCGACACGGACATGAGTCTGTGCATGTGGCAGGTTGACATCGGCCAGCAGTTTGACGTTATGCAAAGTCGAGGGCAAAACACGTCCATGCACCGAAAGCGCTCGGCCAGATTCTTCGACCGCCTTCTCGAAACTTCCCGTGATATCCACCAAGGCTGAGATAAACAAGTTGCCAAGCGAGTGCCCTTCTAGGCCTGTACCCTGTCCGAAGCGATATTGAAATAGCTGAGTCAGGAGCATTTCATCATCCGAGAGAGCTGCCAAACAGTTGCGAATATCGCCAGGTGCTGGAATGCCTAGCGTGCGGCGCAATTCGCCGGAAGAGCCACCATCATCGGCCACCGAAACAACCGCCGTCAGGTTGTTGGTATAGGCCTTCAGGCCGCGCAAGACGGTGGCAATGCCATGACCACCGCCAATCACCACCACACGCGGCCCACGTTCGCGACGCCGATATTCAGCTACTTGGTCAACCAATCGTTTGCCAGGTTGCAAAAACGGGATCAAGAGAGAGCGATTGATGCCCCAAAAACCAAGCCCTATCAAAAACAAGCCGCTCAAGCCAAAAATGAGCACCCTGACCATGCGGGGCAAAGTGCGTAGCGACAAAAAGCTGATCACAGGCAAGAGCGGTGAATCAGGACTGTTGCGATAGATATCCAACAGCCAAACTGTCAACCCAATACTGGTTAAGGTAAGCCCGAGCAGCAGAATCAGAACCCAACGCTTCACGCCCAAACCCGGCGCAAACCAACGAAACATCTGGGAGCGTTTCCACGCCTGCCAGCAATCCCACAAACGATTCCTACGAACACTCATCGGTAAGATGATAGCAGGCTTTCGAAGAAGCGTCAACTTGTCTAAATAAGTTCCCGAGATTCGCGTTTCTTGAACCCCCCCCAGGCACGGAAGCATGCGGTCTGGACCGGCAGGACCTTAAAAGTCGCCAGCCTGCATGTACGCGTCAATCCCAGTGTCAAGCATGAAATTAGGATACAATAAAAACCATACCCTCTTGCTCCATGCGCGTCAAAACCAAAAGGCAGGGGTTAAACAGCAGAGACTACTTTTGGAGGCTAACCTGAAATGCAACCATCGTTCTGGCAAGGAGAGGAGACTAGCCTGCAATTCTCCAACGAAGGATACAAGGCGATTTTAAGCCAGCTTAAACAGCCCGTCTTTGCCGTTCGTGTCGGCGAACGAATTGGCCTAACAAACAAAGGCGAATGGCAGCGAAACGGACCGCACGCCTTGATAGGATTTGCCCCTCCGGTTCTGCCCGAAACGCTCGGAGACGAATCATTTCGTCGGACGTACGGAACGCGCTACGCCTATTATGCCGGCGCAATGGCAAATGGGATTGCCTCAGCAGAACTGGTGATTGCCATGGGACAGGCGGGATTTTTAGCCTCGTTCGGCGCCGGAGGTCTGTCATTGGCGCGGATCGAATCCGCGATTCAACAAGTGCAAGCCGCCCTGCCCCAGGGGCCTTATGCTTTCAACCTTCT
>JANWWB010000435.1 GCA_025056515.1 Anaerolineales bacterium | reverse complement strand
TCCTCAATCATCACCGAGTGCAAAAAGGGTGTACCGGTCAGCCAAGGGATAAGCGCGGCAATTTCCACGGGGTCCCATCCCCAATATCCACCCCAACCGAGGACATCGTATGCCCAGCGCATGCCCATCACCAACCCCAAGGATAGAAATAACCACGCCAGCAGGGTCCACCCTCGAGTGATGCGAATCCAACGATCGTCTGTACGACCGGTGATCAGAGCTGCTATCGCGAAGGCATACGGTACGACAAAAGAAACGAATCCCAAATACAACAGCGGTGGATGAACGATCATCCCCGGATGGCGAAGCAATGGATTTAGCCCCTGACCATCGGAGGGTGTCAACAAAGTTGCCCCGACCGGCGGGAACATCGAGGCCACTACATCTCCAGAAAGCAATTGCCACCAGCGGGCAAAGGGATTTTCAAAAAAGACAATCAGCGCTAAAAAGAAGGCCAAGGTGATAGAGGCCACCACTACCACCCAGGGCAAAAATTCGCGGTCGCGCTCCCAATCCCGTAGCGCCACTGCCGTAGCAAAAGCCGACATCAGCCATGACCAAAAAAGCAAAGACCCAGCCTGCCCACCCCATAGCGCCGTGATTTTGAGATAAAGTGGCATCGAACGTTCAGTAACCGAATACACATACTGAACTTCAAAATGCCCCCCTACCAAAAGATAAAGCAAGGCGCCCACAGAAAGTGTCAACAAGGGGAAGCTTAAGACCATCGCCCGTCTGCCTCGTTCCACCCATACCGGTTGACGATAGAAATACCCTACCGCCGCTGCAATCGAAGCAAACAGGGTGAGCAAGAACGTCAGCACTAGGACGCCAAAACCAAATTCAGCCGCCATTCCATCTCCTCGAAGTCCTTCAAACGATTAGCGTCCTTGGGCCTGCTCGGGCAGCGCCTCTTCGTATCGCGTAGGGCACTTGAGCAGGAGTTCGGTTGCGTAGAAAACACCATCCTGACCGAGAGAACCTGTCATGATCGCTTGGGCCTCGTTGGTCAACAAATCGGGTTTCACTCCCTGATAAACCACTTTCAGGCGGGCCCTATGTGGATCGTTGACCGCCTCATGCAAGACCTTTGCCAGCCCTCCTTGAGCTTCAATCTCAGCATTGCTATCAGGCACATGAGCAACGGTAAACGAAAGTGTTAGAGTCTCAGGGTCATACTGAATAGTATCGCCGATGACTGCGCCAGAAACGCGTAATTTTTTGCCCACCAGCTCGTCCTGACGCGCTAAAACCGTTTCCACGCTCATGAAATATTCAGCGCTTGCGCCTGCGGAAGACGCAATCAAATAAACCACAGCTGCCAGAATGAGTAAACCACCAACAAGAAATTTAGCACGGCTTTTCATCGGTATCTCCTCATGTTTTTTGTTCTAATTTTACACATTCAAATTAAGGTTCAGTGAGAAGCACCGCTTCTTGAGATGGATCGAAGAGCTGTTTGGATTTTTGAAATGACTTGGGATATCCGTAGTGAATACATGCGAATGCCGAACTCATCTCCAAACCTGATTCGATAGCCTTGACTATGTTCGCTTATTCACCCGAGGGAGGGTTGCTTTCGTAACGTCACATTTTCTTACGAAACTCTTATCCCAACCGGATTGACAACACGCACCGGACGCAATATATTTAACCCCACTTAACTAATAAGTGAGATTAACTATGGATTCTTCCAAACCTTTATCCGAAGTGCTGCGCGAGTGGGCCAAAGTCTTCATGCATCGCTCCGGACGCGATTTCAAGCGCTTCATGGAGACCACCGGCTTGACCTTCTCGCAGATCAACATCCTCATGCGCCTGATGCACGGCGAACAGTTTGGCGTCTCGGACATTGCGGCACAACTGGGCATCACCAATGCCGCCGTCAGCCAGGCCGTAGACCGGCTGGTGCAAATGGGGTTTGTGGAGCGCCGCGAAGATCCTTCCGACCGACGCGCCAAACGTCTGACCTTGACCGCTAAAGGACAGGCGCTGATTCAACAGAGCATCGAAGCGCGCACGCGCTGGATTGAGCAACTGACCGCTTCGTTGACGCCCGAACAGGCACACATGGTCAGCACTACCCTTATCCTGCTCACCGAAGCGGCACAAAAGGAAGAATAATTCCTGGATCTACAGATAGCGCAGATTAATCCAGATTTCTCGTGAATCAAAACGAGGCCGATACACTTGAAATCCAAAAAGATCTGCTCATCTGTGTCGGCTGAAT
>JANWWB010000337.1 GCA_025056515.1 Anaerolineales bacterium | reverse complement strand
CAAGAATCCACGCATTGGGCTCATTGCGAACGGCGAGGAAGCTGGCAAAGGCAATGAATTGGTCAAGCACACTTACCCTTTGCTTGCTGCATCTGGCCTGAACTTCTATGGTAACATTGAGGGCAAGGAACTGCTGGGCGGCAAGGTGGACGTAGCGGTGACCGATGGTTTTACCGGCAATGTCTTGCTCAAATCGTCAGAAGCGGTGGCCAAGCTCCTTATGGATAAAATTAAAGAGGCCATTCTAAATGGCGGTCTGCTGGCCAAGCTGGGCGGAGCGCTGGTCAAGCCCGCTCTGCGCGGCATAAGGAAATTGATGGACCCGAGTGAACATGGCGCAGCACCTTTGCTGGGCGTGAATGGTCTTGTTTTTATCGGTCATGGTCGTTCCGATGCCTTGGCGATTCAAAATGCCATCCGCGTGGCACGTGATGCGGTGCAGGCAAACATTTTGCCGATTATTCAAGAAGCCATCGCCTATTCTCTCTCTCAAGGGAAGACGACATGAAGCTGGTTGTCAATCAGAAGCTTATTCAGCGCAACGCTAAAATCGGCAAGTATGCTACCCTAGCCGCTCTTGTTGTACTGCTGGCAGGTTTTGTTGTGACTTTGCAGCGCTCCGATTTGTTTAATTTGGCGCTGTTCGCGTTATTTTTGGGCTTTGTGCTCTCGCAGATCGGTGCTTACTTCACCAATCGTTGGGGACGTTCACCGCGCCTGGATGAGATTCTGACAAGAAGCATGAAAGGTTTGGGGCGTGAGTATACCCTGTATCATTATGTCACCCCTACACCGCATCTCCTGGTCGGGCCGGCGGGCGTTTGGACGCTCCTTCCTTACTATCAAGGAGGGAAGATTATCTTTGACGGGAAACGTTGGAAGGCCAAAGGCGGCGGTTTTGTGCGCGCTTATTTGCGTGTTTTTGGTCAGGAGAGTCTAGGACGTCCGGATCGTGATGCCCAACTCGAGGTACAGACGGTTGAGCGCTATCTCAAGCGCCTCTTGCCCGAGGCGACATCTCTCCCGCCGGTGCGTGCTGTTCTGGTTTTTACAGATCCAAGCGTGGAATTGCACGTGGAGAATTCACCGGTACCAGCTATAACGTCCAAAGCGTTGAAGGATTTTCTCAAAGCACAGGCTGCGCAGCAACCGCTCCCTGCGAGTGTCCTTGCCACACTGCGACAAGCATTGCCTCAGCCCGAACGCGAAGATTAGGCTCTCTGGGTGATGACCAACGAGAAGCGTACAATGACCTCGATTGTTGCTCTTGATATTGAAACCACTGGCCTAGACCCGCGCAACGACGCCGTGATTGAGATCGGCGCTATCCGTTTCCGCGGGCGGAGGGTGGAAGGCGAATTTTCAACGTTAGTCAATCCGAACCGCCATATCCCCGAATTCATCACCAGCTTGACCGGAATCGATGACGTCATGGTGCGCGGCGCTCCACGGTTGACCGATGTGCTGGCCGCACTGACTGAATTCATTGGGGAGGCACCCATCTTGGGTCATAATATCAAATTCGATTTATCCTTCTTCGAGAAGTACGGTCTTTTTCAGTATAACGAGCGGATTGACACGTATGAAATAGCGTCTGTCCTGCTTCCTTCTGCCGGGCGCTATAACCTGGGGGCTTTGGGGCGGGCTTTGGGCATTCCCTTGCCGGCGAATCATCGTGCGCTGGATGACGCTCGACTAACGGTTTCTGTGTTTCATCTGCTTCGAGAACATCTCGAGCGCTTGCCGCTGGAATTGCTTGCCGAAATTGTCCGTCATAGCGAACAAGTGGAATGGGACGGTGCTTGGCCTTTCCAACAGGTATTGTGGGCGCGTTTGCGGCAAGGCGAGAAACCCCGTCCTGTCTCTGAGGACCAGGCTGTGGGACCGCTGTTTGAACCCCCGCGCGAGCGTCGACGTCGCGAGCTGCCGATTCAACTTCCTGAGGAGTTGATTCCCCTCGACCCCGATGAGACCGCCGCTTTGCTTGATTATGGAGGGCCGTTTGCGAATTACTTTGAAGCCTACGAACATCGTCCAGAACAAGTCGAAATGTTGCGTGCGGTGGCCGCTGCTCTTTCAGATGGTCAGCATCTCATGGTGGAGGCCGGAACCGGGGTTGGTAAGTCCTTTGCCTATTTGGCGCCGGCGGCGCTCTTTGCCTTGCAGAACAACACCCGCGTTGTGATTTCCACCAATACCATCAACTTACAAGACCAACTTATCAAGAAAGACATCCCCGACTTGTGTGCTGCTCTCGGTCTAGACCTGCGCGCCTCTATTTTGAAAGGACGCTCGAATTACCTTTGTCCACGCCGTCTCGACATGATGCGCAGACGTGGCCCGACGACCCCAGACGAGCTACGTGTCTTGGCCAAGGTATTGGTTTGGCTGTATGAGAACGGCAGCGGGGACCGTCATGAAATCAACTTGAACGGCGCGGCAGAGCGAGATGTCTGGCTTCACCTTTCTGCGGAAGATGCTGCCTGTACGAATGAGATGTGCCTAGAGCGACAGGGAGGCGCCTGTCCTTTCTTCCGCGCCAGGCAGGCGGCCGCCAACGCGCATTTGTTGGTCGTCAACCATGCCTTGCTCCTGACGGATGCCGCTACGGATAACCGTGTCTTGCCGGAATATCAGCACGTTATCATTGACGAGGCCCATCATCTGGAAGAAGCAGCAACCAATGCTCTCAGCCTGCGCGTGACCCAAAGTGATATTGAGCGCCTGCTTCGAGAGGCTGGCGGCTCTACATCTGGTCTTTTTGGACAGTTACTCGCCGAGACACGCAGCGTTATCCGTCCTGCTGAATTTGCTTTGCTTGCTCAGAAGGTGGAGCGTGCCACTGGCCTGGCTTGGCGCTTGCAGGAGCAAACACGCCTCTTTTTCGAAGCGCTTGGGGAATTTGTGGCGTTTCAGCGTGAAGGGCAATCGAACGGCAATTACGCCTGGCAAGAGCGTATTTTGCCGTCCACGAGGACTTTGCCCGGCTGGGACGAGGTCGAGACAGCCTGGAGTGCCGGAGCGGAAACCTTGAGTTTGTTCCTCCGTCTGACAGAGGAACTCCATCGAGCCGCTGCTGACCTGTATGCTGAAGGGTTGGACGCCCTCGAAGATATCCTTGCGAACTTTAGCAATCTCTACCGTCGCCTGATAGAAACCCAGAACATGATCAATGCGCTGGTCTTTGAACCAGCAAAAGGCTATGTCTACTGGGTGGAATTTCATCCGAACGGCAATCGTCTCTCACTGAATGCAGCTCCGGTCAGTGTGGGACCCTTGGTAGAGAAATATCTTTGGCACGAGAAGCGTTCGGTGATTCTCACCTCGGCGACGCTGACAGCGCATGGCTCATTTGACTATATGCGCAATACGCTCTCGGCCGACGAGGCTGATGAACTGATGTTGGGTTCGCCATTTGATTATCAGAACGCTGCGCTCCTTTATATTCCCAACGACATCGCTGAACCACACACGCCGGACTATCAGCGTCAAGTGGAGCAGACACTCATTCACTTGTGTCGTGCCAGCGGTGGACGTGCGCTTGTACTCTTTACCTCGTATGCCCAGCTCAAGCGGACGGCGCAGGCGATTAGTGCTCCCCTGGCCAAACACGATATTATCCTCTATGAGCAAGGTGAGGGCGCTTCAGCCAATATGCTTCTTGAATCGTTCAAGACGACCGAACGCGCCGTCTTGCTGGGGACGCGCTCGTTTTGGGAAGGAGTGGATGTGCCTGGCGAGGCGCTTTCGGTGTTGGTGATTGTCAAGCTTCCCTTTGCTGTCCCGACCGACCCCCTAGTCGCCGCCCGCTCTGAACTCTACGAAGACCCCTTTCATGAGTATCATCTCCCCGATGCTGTTTTGCGCTTTCGTCAAGGGTTTGGACGCTTGATTCGCACGGCTTCTGACCGCGGAGTTGTGGTCATCCTCGACCGGCGCGTCCTGACCAAATCTTACGGGCGAGCCTTTATCGAGTCGTTACCGCCCTGCACACGCCGGGTTGGTCCGCTGGCCGACCTACCGCGGATGGCCGCAAAGTGGTTGGGTGTGTGAGTCTCTTTCAGAGGGTTTAGAGTTATGGCAGAACTACGCTCTCTCTTTGTGCGTCACGTTGCCATTCCGCAGGAGCATGGTTCGTGGGTGTTCCTGCTGAGTCCTTTATTGATTGGCCTTTTTGCCGCTGAGCGTTTTCAGCCCGCCGGTTGGTTTCTGATTGCGGCGGCTGTGTTGGTTTTCCTTCTTCGCCAGCCTATCACCATCATGGTCAAAGTGTGGAGTGGACGGCGTCCGCGCCAGGAGTTGGCCGCCGCCTCCTTTTGGTTGGGTGTTTATAGTCTCTTGCTGGTGGGCGCCCTGGCCGGGCTGCTTCTCAATGGCCAAACCGAGGTTTTGTTGTTGGCTGCGCCGGGCTTGCCGATTTTTGCTTGGCATTTGTACTTGGTCAGTCGCCGCGCCGAGCGTCGCCAAGCGGGAGTCGAGATTCTGGCTACGGGTGCTCTGGCGTTGGTCGCTCCGGCGGCGCTTTGGGTGGGGGAAGGACAATATGACCCGATTGGTTGGGCACTTTGGCTATTAACCTGGCTGCAAGCCGCGGCCTCGATTGTGTATGCCTATTTGCGCTTAGAACAGCGCGTTTTGCCGTCTGTTCCTCCTCTGATCCAACGTTGGCGCATGGGCAGTCGTGCTCTGCTGTATACCTCGTTCAATCTGCTCTTTAGCCTGGCGGCAGGCCTGACTTCTCTGCTGCCAAGCTGGATTTTCCTCCCTTTCTTGCTCCAATGGCTCGAGACGCTATGGGGAATCCAACATCCCGCCGTCGGTGTCAAGCCGACCCGTATTGGCTTGCGTCAGCTTTTGGTCAGCACATTGTTCACCATTGTCTTTATTGTGGTTTGGAGATTGGGATGACTGCGCTCCAATGGATTCACCTAGCTGATGTCCAAGGTCGCTTGAATGCCGAACTTCTCGCAAGTTTTCTGCAAGCGCATGAAATTGAAGTTGAGCTTATCCAAGAGGCTGTGGGACACTTGATTTATCCCGTTGAGGTGGATAGCTTAGGACGGGTGCAGATTTTTGTCCCCAAAGAGCAAGCGCACGAAGCCAGGCAGTTATTAAGCGAACTTGAGATCGATATGACCTTGTTCGACGCTGAGGGATCCGCTAACAGTTTGGACTAGTCGGTAGCGCAACCTCTTGGGATGGTGTTATGTCACCTTTTGGGGTCAGGTGCATCTAACTGACGGAAAGAACCTACGCTTGTGGAAGGTGAGGAGAGAGGGAGATGCTGTTCGATTTGGATTTGCATTCTTCTTCGGATACGACCTACGATGTTGTGATTATCGGTGGGGG
>JANWWB010000258.1 GCA_025056515.1 Anaerolineales bacterium | reverse complement strand
CAAGCGTTAGACGGCGTGTGGCGAAGACCGGACGCGGGTTACCCACTCCAAAGGGTGCGAGTTGCTCAATTTCGGCGGCCAATTCTTGCGTGATGTCCGATAGAGAGAGCCAGGCCTCGATTTCCAGAGTCGCTTCGGCTTGGTCGGAAAGTTGCATTTCCTGAATGGTTTTATTCATCCGGCGGCGGAAGGCCGGGAGGTTTTTGCTTTCCAAGGCCAGGCTGGCGGCCATGGGGTGACCGCCGAACTTGAGCAAGAGATCTGCATGGGCAGCTAATGCCGCGCTGAGGTTAAGTCCCTCCACTGAACGCGCCGAGCCGCGCGCCGGCCCCTCGGCAGGTATCTGGAGCACAATTGCCGGTTTTCCATAGCGCTCGGCTAGCCGTGCCGCAACCGCGTTGAGGACTGCGTTCGACCAGGTGGAATGGCCAAGGATGAGCACGGGGGCGCGCGAGAGTTCGGGGTCCAGGCGCAGTTGTTCTTCGGCGGCCTGTAGCACTTGGTCGGTTAGCAATTGGTATTGTGCATGGGCGTTCTCGATTTGGGTTGCCAACACGCCAGCTCGGACGCTGTCTTGGGTGAGTAAGAATTCAATCGCTGGATTGGCATCGAGCAAACGCCCTAGCGAATTGAGCCGCGGCGCAAGGGTGAAGGCGACATGGGATTCATTAAGCAGACCAGGCTCGATCTGTGCTAGCTCGTAGAGAATCTGGAGCCCCGGACGGGGTGTGGCGCGTAGGATGGGCAAGCCGCACTGCACTAGGTAACGCGCTTCGCCGCGCAGAGGGACCGAAGCGGCGATGAGGCCAATTGCGGTCAGGTCGAGCAGCGCTTGGGGGGCGAGAGCGCTCTGATGTCTTTGCAAAAGCGCTTCGGCTAGTTTGTACGCCAGGCCGCTTGCCGAGAGGGTGGCTAAAGGGTGATCTGCGGGAAGGAGTTTGGGGGAAAGGAGCGCATCTGCTGGTGGAACCATCGAAGGTAGGTCGTGATGGTCAACGAGGATGACCTCCACACCTTGTTGGCGGGCGCGTTCAAGGGCCAGGTGTTCGTTGACGCCGATGCCGCAAGTGATGAGCAGTTTCGTCCCTCGGTGTAGTTGCTCGTCTAGGTAGGGGATTGGAATGTTATGTCCTTCACGGAAGCGGCTGGTGACGTGATAACAAAGGTTGGCCTCGAGGGCGCGCAGGGTTTGGACGAGAATGGCGGTGGACGTTTGTCCATCTACGTTGAAGTCGCCCCAAATGCAGATAGGTTCGTGCTTGCGGATTGCCTGCTCAATGCGTTCAAGAGCGTTTGTGAGGCTTGGCAGCGCCTCGGGCGGTGAGGGATGGTAATGTGAGAGGTAGAGGAAAGCTTCGGCTGCCTGGGGTGTGATGAGGCCGCGGCGCGCCAATAAGCGCCCCAGTAGGGGGGAGTAGCCCGGAAGCGGTTCGTGCGGAGGGGGTGGAGCATCAATCCAACGCATGTTAGAAGGCAATTTCCTGAATTTGTTCGAAGTTGATGTCCGGTTCGTCGTCGGATTCCTCTTCGAGTTCAGCCAATCCGGCGCGGATACCACGGGCGCAGTAAGAACGGTAGGAACAGAGGGCGCAATGGGCTTGGTTTTCGGTGGGGGGGAAGTCTTGGGTGGTGGTGATTTCAGATACCAGTTTTTCTAGCGCGGCCCAATCGCGACGGTATTGGTCGGCGTTGTAGGGGAAACATGCCGGTTCGGCAGGGTGCTCGGCGTACCAGTAAATCATTTCGACTTGTTCAGGGCGGATGGGTGTACCGCCGTTGAGATGTGCTCCGGCGCGGACGAGCAGAGCGCGGTAAAGATGGGTCTGTAGGCGGGCGGCCATCCATTCGTTGCGAGGACGTCGAGTATAGGTCTTCCAGTCATAGATGAGAACCTGGCCTGAGGGGTGAAGTGCGATCAGGTCATATTGAGCCACCAGGCGGTGTTCACCCACCGCTGTCGAGAGCAGGAGTTCAATGTGCTTCGTATAGCCACTAAAAGAAGGGGCTGCGGCAAGGTAATTTTCCCACCAACGGCGCAGGTTAGAGCTGGAGGCCAAGGGAGTCAGTTTTTCAACTGGAATGCCAAGCAAGTATTGCTGTATGAGGCGATGGAAACGTTTGCCTTCCTCTAGGCGGTGTTCGTTCTCTAAAGCGGGTTCGCTTTCCACAGCTGGCCAGCGAATTTGACGGATGTAGCGCAGTTCAAAGCGCCGCGGACAATCCAGGTAATCTTGCAAGGAGGCTTGAGAAAAGGAAAAGGGAGGAACGAGAACAGAGGTAACGTTCATAGGTGTTAGCGGTATTTTACTGCACTTTGCAAGTGACGGTAGCCTCCTTTCGCTAAGCGAGGGAAGCGATGTAAATGGCGGATCAAGTTGTACGGCGACAAAGCTGGACAGGCCCAGCCTGGAGGAGAGGACAGCTTCTTTGCTTTGCTTTGTTGCAAAAATAGGGGATCGTGTCACTACAAGGTGGCGCAGCCGCCCAAGAAGTCTCCCAGGTCCTTTGCGGATCTTGGTCGTCGTGCGCAAGGCCGGGGCTTCGCCGTCTGCAAGGGCAAGCAGTTTGAGTTTCTTCGGTCTTTGGAATAGAGCTTTGTCGCTTTCTTAGAGACACTCCATCGTATTCATCCAAGGCCGTCTAAAAACGGTCGAGCCTTGGCAGTCAAGTCCGCCGGAACGGACGTTGTGCAGACACCGTTCTTCTCTCATGAACGGATGCGAATATCCAAAGTTCGGTTTTCGGCATTTGTGAGTCTCTACCAGTTAGGGTATACTTGAGCCATCCTAGACACGGGAGGGAGAATGGCCAATCTTGAGACACGCGTTCGCCTGGCAGTTGATAGTATCCTCGATAACGAGGCTCTGCGCAGCGGGTTAGACGATGAGGCTGCTCGCGCTTTGCTCGATTGGGGAGGGGCTTGGGCGAAGAGGTTGACCCTGCAAACCGCTGCAATTGAAGATGATACCGAAGCCGAGGAATCGGTTTATCCGCGCATGAAAGCCCTACGCAGTCTGATGCGGGGTTTTAAAGACCTGGCTTTGGCCGAAGGGTGGTCACCGGAAAGCGTCCATGCAACCATTGAGACGATGCTTCAACAGGCGCGGGTTCTCTTTGGGTCGGAGTGGCGACCTCCGGCTGATTTTGAGCAAAAGATCGGAGTGATTCTGCAAAGCGGCGAGGCGCGCGCTCGGCTTCTTGGCTTGCTGGCTATCTTGGGAGAGGAGGCGGAAACGAGCGACCGCATACCGGTCAAGAGTTCGCTTGCTGAGGGGAAAAAGCCGGAAGGATTCTTTGCGAGATTGTTCAGAAGGTTGAGAGGAGGGTGAAATGCGACGTTCGAGCAAGAAATCGGCCAATTCTAGGGCAATGCTGATTGTTTTGGGGATTCTCTTCGCTTTGGGGGTGATTTTCGTCTTTACCGGTGCTGATCCGCTGGGCTTGTTTGCCGAAACCGCCGCTGTCTTGCCCGAGTCCTTTGCTCCGGCCACGGAAACGCCCTTCAGCCCATCGACCTGGACTCTGCCAAGCACTCTGGTTCAACCGGCCTCTTCCGGTGGTGACTGGTACGAAGTGCTTTTCGTCACTCCTGTCCGTCTGGGCGAAGCGCAAAAGAACGAATATAGCGCCAAGGGCCTGCCTCCGGAACTCTTGACTGGCTCGGTGGCCGAACGGTTGATGTTTTATATCGACTCGGCTAAGCGTAGTATCCATGTCGCCGCCTTCGAAATCGATCTGACTGATATTTCTAACGCTCTCATCCGCGCCCATAAGCGCGGGGTTGAGGTGCGGTTTATCACAGACGATGAGTTCGGCTTGGAGGCCGATAGCAAGCCCGGACACGGGCAATTAGCCGCTATGAGGCAGGCGGGCATCGAGATTCGGGATGATGGCCGCAATGGCTTGATGCACAATAAATTCTGGATTTTTGACGGGGAAATCGTCTGGACCGGCTCGACCAATGCCACCATCAACGGCATGTTTGAACAAAACAACAATGTGATCGTGATTAAGTCCCGCGAGTTAGCCTCCATCTACGAGCGGCAATTTGCCGATATGTGGGAGGGGCAATTCGGGGCGCGCGCTCCGTCCACGCTAGAGCAGCAACAGGTGAATGTCGATGGCACGCCGATTTGGGTGGCGTTCTCGCCCGAAGACAAGCCGGTCGAATTGATTGTCTCGTTTTTGCAAAAGGCGCGTCAGAGCATCCGCTTCATGGCTTTCTCTTACACTCAACCCGATATGGGCAATGCCATGATAGAACGAATCAAGAGTGGGGTGATGGTGGAGGGTGTGTTTGAGGCGGTGGGCAGCGATAGCGAGTTTAGCGAAATGTTGCCTCTGCACTGTGCAGGGGGCAAAATGCGCCGCGATGGCAATCCCGGCTTTTTACATCACAAAGTCATTATCATTGATGATCGGATCGTCATCACCGGCTCACTCAACTTCAGCGATGGCGCTAACCGGAATAACAATGAAAATGTCCTCATCATCGAAAATCCCGAGATCGCCAAGCGCTACTTGGAAGAGTTTCAACGAGTCTGGCAGGCGGCGAGCGACCTGGACCCGGAGCGGTTTAAGTGCCCGTAGTACCTTAGCCTGGTGGGCGTTTTGTGGGACAACTGCTAGCAGTTGTCCTACACTTAGCCTTTGCGGGCATTTTTTGATTCTGACTTGCTCTGTTGCAAACATAATCTAGGTGTTGTAGATTTGCGAGCATGAACCAACGAGAGAGCCGCTACGTGACAGTCGCCAAAATTGCCTATCGCCTGAGCAAACAGGCGTTGCCGAAGTATTCTCATGCGAAGAGCCCGCATCATTATGAGTTGCCGCAGTTGG
>JANWWB010000237.1 GCA_025056515.1 Anaerolineales bacterium | reverse complement strand
CCATTGTCCAACAACTGGAACAAGCCTTCGGCGTGCAAGCAAGTGAATATCGAGGCGATGTGACCCTGGTCATTCCGCGCGAACGGATTGTGGAAGCTTGCCAAAAAATGCAAGACCTGGGCTTCGAACTGCTCTCGGCGTTAACCGCTGTGGATTATTGGCCACAAGAAAATCCACGCTTCCATGTCATTTACCAGTTCACCTCAGTCTCACAGAATCTTAGGCTGGGCTTCCGCGTCCCCGTGCCCGGTGTTCACCCCACCCTTCCAACTATCTCCCACCTCTATCGTAACGCCAACTGGCGTGAGCGCGAACTATGGGACATGTTCGGAATTAAGGCCGAGGGTCATCCCGACCTGCGCCGTATTCTGATGCCTGCCGACTGGGAAGGCCATCCCCTGCGTAAGGATTACCCTCTCGGCTACGAAGAACCGCAGTTCACTTTCAACTTCGATGAAATTGACGTGCGCAAGCCATATGCAAAGGAGTAAGCAATGCGTACGCGCCGCCTTGCGATGGAGCAATTATGTCTGACATTTTCGAAGTCACGCTAGATGATTTGAAACATCTCGTCTCTGAGCGCGCTTTGACAGGCGAGACCATGCTACTCAACATGGGGCCGCAGCACCCTTCTACACATGGTGTACTGCGTCTCCTGCTCGAACTCGATGGGGAAACTATCGTCAACTGCATCCCCGATATCGGCTTTCTGCACACGGGCATCGAGAAGAACATGGAAGCCAAGACCTATCAGAAAGCCGAAGTGATGACCGACCGCCTTGACTACCTCAACACGGTCGGCAACAACCTGGCCTACTGCCTGGCGGTCGAAAAACTTCTCGATTTGGATGTGCCTCCACGCGCCCAGGCGATTCGCGTCATCCTGGTCGAACTGCAACGCATCGCCTCGCATCTCGTCTGGTTGGGAACCGGCGCGCTGGACCTGGCCGCCATGTCCACTTTTCTCTACTGCTTCCGCGAACGCGAAGACATCCTGGACATTTTTGAACTGGTCTCCGGTCAGCGCATGATGACCACCTATATCCGACCTGGTGGACTATGGCGCGATGTGCCGGTCGAATTTGAGACAGCAGTGCGAAACTTCCTCAAGATGTTCCCTAAGCGGATTGACCAATATGAGTCGCTCTTGACCCGTAACCCGCTCTTCCTTGACCGGACGCTGGGGATTGGCAAAATCAGCGCTGAGGAGGCCTTAAATCTCGGCGTCACCGGACCGCTCTTACGCGCTGTCGGCGTCAAGTGGGACTTGCGCAAAGCACAACCCTACTCTGGCTACGAGCAATACGACTTTGAGATTCCAACGCGCACTGAAGGAGACGTATACGCCCGCTACCTTGTGCGCGTCCAAGAGATGCGCGAGTCGCTCAAAATCATTGAGCAGGCATTGAACAAACTCCCTATGGGCCCGGTGCGCTCGAACAACCGCAAGTACGTCCCGCCTCCGCGCTCTGAGATCGGAGTCAGCATGGAGGCGCTTATTCACCACTTCAAGTTATGGACCGAAGGCTTCAACGCGCCGAAAGGCTACGTGTACAGTGCAGTCGAGTCACCGCGCGGCGAACTGGGCGTCTATCTTGAATCGGATGGGGGTCCCAAGCCTTATCGCGTCCATTGGCGGACTCCCTCGTTCGACAACCTACAAGCTCTGCCGCTCATGGCCAAAGGTCACTTGATTGCCGACTTGGTTGGCATCATCGGCTCGATTGACATTGTATTAGGAGACATTGACCGGTAAGTCGGATGGCCAATCGGACCAACATCGGTTCGATGGCTAACCCGATCCACCGAGGAGTTTGGACGGATGACCCTACGCGAAAAATATCCTGAACAAATCCAGAAAATCTTTGCCAAATATCCACCGGAGCGTAAACAATCGGCCGTCATGCCGCTCCTGCACCTCGCCCAACTCGGCAAGGGTTTTATAGACCGTCACGACATGCTCGAGATTGCCGAATTGTGCGGCATCACCGAGACGGATGTGGCTGAAATTGTTGGCTTCTACACCCTCTACCACGACAAACCGGAAGGCAAACTGCGCATTCAGGTCTGTACCGATATTGCCTGTGCCCTGCGCGGCGCAGATCAATTCCTAGCGCAACTCTGCGAACGGCTGGGCATCCAACCTGGCGAGACCACGCCCGATGGTTTGGTGACGGTCGAGGCGGTCATGTGCCTGGCAGCCTGCAACAAAGCTCCCATGTTCCAAGTTCAGGGACCAGACGGAATCTCGTATCACGAGAACATGACGGTTGAGAAGGCGCTGGAATTCATTGAGACGGCTCGTAAGGAGGTGAAATAATCATGGCCCATCTTCTCCTCCGTCACCGCGATATTCCCGACATCAGTGGACTAGACGTTTACCGGAAAAACGGCGGCTTTTCGGCCCTCGAGAAAGCCGTGACGAGCATGCAGCCCCAAGAAGTGATTGAGGTTGTCAAAGCCTCCGGTCTGCGTGGTCGTGGCGGAGCAGGGTTCCCGACCGGCGTCAAGTGGGGTTTCGTCCCAAATACCATCTGGCCTCATTATGTAGTTGCCAATGCTGACGAGTCTGAACCCGGCACGTTCAAAGACCGAGAGATCATGGAGGGCAATCCTTTCCAATTCCTGGAAGGTATTGCCATTGCGGCATACGCTGTACAGGCTCAGACCGCCTATATTTACCTGCGCGGTGAATTCTGGCAAATTGCCGCCTGGTTGGACGCAAAAATCGCCGAAATGGAACAGGCCGGCTTCTTGGGCGACCATCTTTTCGGCACAAATTACTCCCTGCGCATCTACACCCATCTCGGTGCAGGAGCATACATCTGCGGCGAGGAGACCGCTCTGCTCGAATCCATCGAAGGCAAGCGAGGTCAACCGCGCATCCGTCCGCCGTTCCCGGCTGTTTACGGCCTCTATGGCAAGCCGACCGTGGTCAACAACGTTGAGACTCTCACCAACGTCCCGCTGATCATCGAAAAGGGTGCAGATTGGTACAAATCGCTCGGTACGGTTGATAGCGCTGGAGTGAAAATCTTCTCGCTCTCCGGCCACGTCAAGAAGCCGGGCAACTATGAATTGCCTTTTGGAACCACGTTTCGCGAACTCATCTACAACTATGGTGGCGGCATACTGGATGACCGACCGCTCAAGGCAATTATGCCTGCTGGGGCATCTTCGGCTTTGCTGCCTGCTGAGGATAAGGTGCTCGATACGCCGATGGATTATGCCTCGGTCAAGGCGCTCGGTGCAGACCTTGGGTCCGCTTCCGTGATCGTCATTAACGACAGCGTTTCCATGGACTGGATCCTTAACAAGACGATCCACTTCTTCAAGCATGAATCGTGCGGCAAGTGTACCCCTTGCCGAGATGGCACTTATTGGATGTTCCACATCATTGAACGCATTCGCCACCGTGAAGAAGTAGAAGCCAACACCAAACTGCTGTATGCCGTCGCCAAGCAGATGCAAAACAAATGCCTCTGCCCGCTAGGCGAATTCTCCACGATGGCTGTCACGACCGCCATCGAAAGATTCCCGCAAGATTTTGCGGAGTAAAACAAGCACCATGAAGCTTGCTGAACGACTGACGGACAATCAGTTCGCTAAGCGCACTCAGGAGGGGCTACTTCCTCGATTTGCCCTGGCCGAATTAGCAAGTTCTCGAATAGGTCAAGTGGACACGGAAGTAGGTTCAGCAAGGGAAAAAATGAACACTGGTTTGAGCTTGGACAAAAAGATTAGAGCAGTGAAAAAGGGATCCAAAACCAGTTCGTTCGGCACCTCGCCTCGAATTACTCACGACTCCTCGCCCTATTACAATTCGAGGTTGTATGCGGACTTTAAAGTAGAAGAGCGAGCGCCGGTTGAAGATACTCCTTTCCCTGCAGAATTGGAAAACTCGATTATCTTGGGAAGTTCTGAGAACATGAAGGAACTCCCAGATAATTGTGTCCACTTGATGGTGACCTCCCCCCCTTACAATGTCACGAAAGAATATGATGACAATTTAAGCCTGGCCGAATATTTGCAACTACTCAAAAATGTTTTTAGAGAGACTTACCGCGTTTTAGTATTCGGTGGAAGAGCGTGCATCAATGTAGCCAACTTGGGCCGTAAACCGTATATTCCATTATCAGATTATGTTTCTCAAATCATGCTGGAAATTGGCTATCTTATGCGCGGCGAGATTATTTGGTACAAGGGAGCCGGCGCCGGTGTTTCGATGGCTTGGGGTACCTGGCAATCAGCAGCTAATCCGGTGCTCCGCGATACCCATGAGTATATCTTGATCTTTTCCAAAGGCTCTTTCGCGAGAAAACCAACCCTAGGAAAAGAAAACACCATAACCAGAGAACAGTTTATGGAATGGACGAAGTCGGTCTGGCATATCAATCCGGAATCGGCCAGAAAAGTTGGTCATCCGGCGCCGTTTCCTGTTGAGCTGCCCTATCGGCTCATTCAGTTGTATACCTATACAAACGACATTGTCCTCGATCCATTCATGGGAAGTGGTTCTACGGCCATTGCTGCGCTCAAGTCCGGAAGAAAATACATCGGCTATGACGTCCGTCCTGAGTACGTTCGTTTGGCCGAAGAAAGAATCAAGCCTTATAAACTTCAGTAACGTTTAGATTTATCGATTGACACCTCTCAGTTGGAGAGACTGAATGACAAAAATCATAACCCTCACCATTGATGACCAGAAAGTGAACGTGCCGGAGGGCACGCTCATCGTCAACGCCGCCAAGATGGTCGGCATTGACATCCCGGTCTTCTGCTACCACCCGAAAATGGAGCCGGTCGGCATGTGCCGCCAGTGCCTGGTTGAAGTTGGCCGCCCTGTGATTGACCGCGCGACTGGTCAGCCGGTCATAGAAGATGGCCAGGTCAAAATCCAGTTTGGGCCGAAACTCGAAACCGCCTGCACAACAGTCGTTTCTGAAGGGATGGTGGTGCTCACCCGTTCAGAGAAAGCGCGGCAGGCGCAGAAGGAAATTCTTGAGTTCCTGCTGACTTCGCACCCGCTAGACTGTCCGGTCTGCGACAAAGGTGGTGAATGCCCGCTCCAGAACCTGACCATGGCTTTCGGTCCATCACAGAGCCGCTTCCTCTACGATGACAAACATCATGCCGAGAAGCACGTCCCACTGGGCGACAAAATCTGGCTCGACCGCGAACGATGTATTCAATGTGGACGTTGCATCCGCTTCCAAGAAAAAATTGCCGGTGATCCGGTGTTGGCTTTCTATCAACGCGGTCGCGCCACCGATATCATCACCAACTCCGACCCGCCCTTCGACTCAATTTTCTCCGGCAACACCACCGACATCTGCCCGGTTGGCGCGCTGACCACGGCGGACTTCCGCTTTGGGGCGCGACCGTGGGAGATGAAAGCCGCGGCGTCTATCTGCCCACTGTGTCCGGTCGGCTGTAATATCGTCTTCAATACACGCCGCGAGGCCAAGTCCGGAGGAAAGGTGGTTATCAAGCGGGTTATGCCGCGCCAGAACGAGCAAGTCAACGAAATCTGGATCTGCGACCGCGGTCGCTTCAATTGGCATTACGTGGAAGATCCAACACGCCTGGCCCACCCCCTGGTGAAGAAAGACGGCAAGCTCGAGCTGGCTTCTTGGCAGGAGGCGCTGGAAGCAACACGGAAGCACATAGCGGGTGCACAGATCGTTGTAGTCGCTTCTGGTCGTCTTTCGAACGAGGACCTGTTCAACCTAAAGCAGCTCGCCGATGGATTAAGTGGGCAAGCTCTGCTCTACGACTCGCTTCCCGGAGGCGAACTCACCACCCGCTATGGAGTCGCGGCTGGGACAAACCTGGGTGACCTGGGCGCAGGGTCTGCCATCCTGGTTGCCGCTGCCGACCTATATTATGAAGCACCTATCTGGTATCTGCGCGTCAAGGCTGCCGCTGAACGCGGGGCGAACCTGGTCATCATCCATCCCCAAGCCACTCGCCTCGACAAATACGCTAAGAAACTCATCCGTTGTGAGAGAGAGGAAGTGGCTGCAAAAGTGCAGGAACTTGCTGCAGAATTGACCGCTGCCGAAAACCTGATCATCTTCTTCGGCCGCACGGCAGACCGCCGTCTGGCCGAAACATGCGCTTCTCTGCTTCAAGGACGCGAAAGCAAGCCGAACAACGGTCTTATCGGCGTCTGGCAGCGGGCTAACGACCAGGGCGCTTGGGAACTGGGCTATAAACCTGCTGCCGACCTGGCAAAAATCGTTGAAGGAAAAGTCGTCTATCTTGCTGCCGCCGATCCGGCCGGCGACGACCCACAATGGGCTGAGGCGCTCAAAACAGCCAAAGCCCTCATCGTCCAGGAACTCTTCCTAACCGAAACGGCTAAACTGGCCGATGTCGTCTTCCCGGCGCAGGCTTTTAGCGAACGCGATGGCTCATATACTTCAGGCGAGCGGCGCGTCCAACGCTTTTATCCGGCTACGCCCCCCCTGGGCGAAGCGCGCCCAGACTTTGCCATCGCCGCGGCCGTGGCGAGCGCAGCCGGGCTTGAAGTGGAAGGTCGCTCTGCCTTGCGGGTGATGGATAAAATTGCTGTCTCTATCCCAGCTTTTGCGGGGATTTCTTACGGAAAGTTGGCCGAAGTGACGGAACAATGGCCAATCGTCGGACGCGGTGACCTATATTACGGTGGTACGACCTACGAAAACCGCCAAGGATTAGGCGTACACCTCAACAAGCATTGGAACATTGAAACCTGAGAGGACGTTATGACACTTGCACATGTCATCGAATGGTTGGTAAAAGGCCTGGTTTGGGTGCTGATTCTGTTGGGAGGCTTTGCCTATCTGACATTGCTCGAGCGGCGCTCGTTGGCTCGTATTCAAGTGCGTATCGGCCCTAATCGCGCCGGCCCCTGGGGCCTGCTCCAGCCGATTGCCGACGCCATTAAACTCATTTTCAAAGAAGAATTCATGCCAGAACACGCCGATAAGCTGCTCTTCACGCTGGCTCCTATCATCACCCTGACACCAGCATTGGTCATTACAGCTGTGGTCCCCTTTGCACCTGAGACAGCAAACCTAAACCTTTTCGGACGCGAGATCACCTGGTACATCGCCGACTTGAACGTGGGCGTTTTGTACATTATGTCTATCGCTTCCATTGCTGTGTACGGCGTTGTGCTTGCGGGTTGGGCTTCGAACAATAAGTATGCCACCTTGGGCGGTCTGCGTTCCACAGCGCAGATGATTTCTTATGAATTGGCACTCGGCTTATCGTTTGCCATGGTGATTGTGTTGGCAGGATCGACCCGTCTGCTTGACATCGTTGAATCGCAAACTGAGATGTGGTTTGCCGTCCTCCAGCCGGTAGGCTTTGTCATCTTTCTCATTGCGACTCTGGCAGAGGTCAATCGTGCCCCCTTTGACATGCCCGAGGCTGAACAGGAACTAGCGTCCGGTTACAACGTGGAATACGGCGGCATGAAGTTCGCGCTCCTCTTCATGGCCGAATACGACAAGATGATTGCGATTTGCATCCTTGCGGCTTCGCTCTTCTTGGGCGGTTATCGCGAACCCTGGTTCTTGCGCGATACCGTCCTGGGTGTAAACCAGACACCTTGGCTGGGGCCGCTGTACATGTTTATCAAAGTCTTTGTGCTGCTCTTCGGGATGATTTGGGTGCGCGCCACCTGGCCGCGCATCCGCTATGACCGCCTAATGGCCTTCGGTTGGAAGGTACTCCTGCCGCTTGCCTTGGTGCTCGTCTTCCTGACTTCGATTGGGATTTTATTGGCAGAGCAAATCCATCCAGCCTGGCTATGGGCTGTGCCGTTGACTTCATTGGTAGCTGGTTTGATCAGTATTGCAGGAATTTATGCTAGTCTAAGGAGTAAAGAGTATGCGCGTGCTTGAACCTGTCGTTGAACTTGCGCGCGGCTTATGGACAACGCTTCGCTCGATGGCGGAGAAACCGGTTACGGTGCAATATCCGGAGGAGAAACGTCCGGTCAAGCCGCGCTTTCGCGGCCGCCATGTGCTGAAACGCTATGAAAATGGCCTAGAAAAGTGCATTGGTTGCGCTCTCTGCGCAGCAGCCTGCCCGGCAGATGCCATTTTTGTAGAGGCTTCTGAAAACACAGATGAAGAACGCTATTCCCCCGGCGACCGCTACGCCAGCACGTATGAAATCAACATGCTGCGCTGCATTTACTGCGGATTTTGTGAAGACGCCTGCCCAACTGAGGCCATTGTCCTCGGCGATAACTACGAACTTTCTTTCACCAACCGACGCGAGGCCATTTACACCAAAGAGATGCTTCTCGAACCGGTCCCACCGGGTGGTCTTCCCACCCCACAGAAAACCGAACCCGGTAAATTCACCCGCTCAGTGCCGGAGATGAAAGACCCGCAGGACTAGTGTTCAGTGTTCAGTAAACAGTGGTCAGTAGAACCTGAACACTGAACACTGAACACCGAACACTGAACACTGATAACTGGACAAAGATATGGACTTCACCCTCCTTCTCTTCTTCATCCTCGCCGCAACGGCCGTGGCCACCGCTCTCGGTTTGCTGCTTAGCCGGAATGCCGTCTACGCAGCGCTGTTTCTGGTATTGAATTTTGCCGCGATTGCCGTTTTCTACCTGTTGCTGGGTGCGCCCTTTGTTGCCATGACCCAGGTAACCGTCTATGCTGGGGCGATTATGGTGCTGTTCCTCTTCGTCATCATGATGCTTGGAGCAGAGAAACTGCCCAAAGGCGAAGTTTTGCCCTGGCAACGGCCGCTGGCCATCGGCGCAGCCATCCTCCTATTCGCCGAGACTGTTCTCCTACTCGTGCAACGCGTCCGACTGACGATTGGATTGCCCGACCCGGGTACGTGGGAGAATTCCATGGATTCGCTCCGCCAGATGGCCAAGATGCTCTTCACAGACTACCTCCTGCCCTTCGAAGTAACCTCCGTGTTGCTCCTGGTAGCCATGATCGGCGCGATTGTCCTGACAAAAGGGGAGCGCGTTGGCCGGTCTTGATGTAGACAAAAAACACAACATATAATGTCTATATCATATAGACATTATGGAGCAAAAATGTTACACCTTCCGATCGCCAAAGCACACAATCGCCTCTCAACCTTGCTCAAAAAGGTCGCCCAGACTCCCATCGTGCTGACGCGGCGGGGCAAGGCAGTCGGTGTGCTGATTTCGCCGGAGGAGTATGAGCGGCTAAAGCGCTTTGAGGCCTATGACACCCTGGTCAGCATTGCGCAGACTCTGCGCGAAAGCGGCCTGACGGCGGACGAACTCCATCGGACATCGCGCGAAGACTTGGAGGGCCGCCCATGATTGTGGATGCTAGCGTCCTGCTCAGCGCGCTTTTCCCCGATGAGGCGCAATTGCAAGCGCAGGAGCTGCTGCGCCGGCATGTGGCCGGGCAGGAGCATTTACGAGCGCCAGACCTGCTCCTCCACGAGGTGAATCACGCCCTTTGGCGCGCCGAACGCTGCGGAAAGGTTTCGGAAGCGCAAGTCGGCCAAATGCTCGCAGCACTAAAAAGACTCGAACTCGAATTATGGCCACTGGATTGGGAAGAGATTCTCCCTCTCGCCCGCCAGGCGAACTGCAGCGCCTATGATGCCGCCTACCTTGCGCTGGCCCGCAGGAAGGGCGAGCCACTGATCACGGCAGACGAACGCCTCTACAACACTGTAGCTGGCCAATTCCCCTGGGTCAGGCAGCTGGGAAGCGAAGGATGAATCATCTCAGGTGTATCGAACTTGTACAGGAGTTTTGTCTTTCATGATACCACTCGCTTACTACCTCCTCGTTTCCGCCATCCTCTTCACCATGGGTGCGCTGGGTGTGCTCATCCGGCGCAATGCGCTCATCATTTTCATGTCAATC
>JANWWB010000215.1 GCA_025056515.1 Anaerolineales bacterium | reverse complement strand
ACTGCCGCCGTCGGTCAATTTCCATAAACCCAACCCGAGGATTGACTTTGCTCATAGCCCGTTCTACGTCAACACAGAAACCCGTCCCTGGGAGATTCGTCCTGGGCAGGTGCGCCGTGCCGGCGTGAGCGCCTTTGGCTTTGGCGGCACGAATTTCCACGTCGTTTTGGAAGAATACCGGCCAGGCGCCCTGAGCGGGGAGCGGATTTTCCCCGTTCCACAACGCATCGCTGAAATCCAGGCCACCGTTCCCGCTTCACCTGCCGAAGCACCTGCTGCACTCGAAGCTGAGTTGCCTTTGTATCACGGTTTATTCTTCTTGAGCGCTTCGACCGTCCACGAACTACGCCAGCGCGTGGACGAAGCCTACCGCCAAGTCGAAGCTGGCGTTCTACCGCCCTCGCGTCCCCCAGCTTGGGAGGCCGTGCGCCTGCCCGAACGCCTGGTCATTGACTATGAAGACCGCGCCGACCTGCTCAAGCGCCTCCAACAGGCGCGAGAGGCGTTGGAAAATGATAATGCCTCGCTCTGGCAATCGCTGGCGCTTCAGGGAATTTACCGCGGCCGCGGCCAACCAGGCAAAGTAGCCTTTCTCTTCCCTGGTCAGGGGTCGCAATATGTCAACATGTTGCGCGACTTGGCTCAGCTTGAACCCATCGTGGGCGAGACTTTCCGCGAAGCCGATCGCGTGATGACTCCATTGCTTGGCCGCCCTCTCACAGACTATATCTTCGTAGAAGGCGACAAAGCAACACTAGAAAAAGCTGAAGCCGAATTACGCAACACAGCCATCACCCAACCTGCCATCTTGACCGCTAACGTGGCTCTCTTACGTCTGTTGGAGCGCTACGGTTTCCGTCCTGATATGGTCATTGGGCACAGCTTAGGTGAATACGCCGCCCTGGTAGCGGCAGGCGTTCTCTCTTTCTCCGAAGCGCTTCAGGTAGTTAGCGCTCGAGGTAAAGAGATGAGCCGTGTCAGCTTAGCCGATACGGGTTGCATGGCCGCCGTCTCAGCTCCTATTGAACAAGTGGAGGCCATCCTCAAAACCATCCCTGGCTATGTGGTCATTGCCAACCTGAATAGCCCAACCCAATCGGTCATCGGAGGAGAGACTGCAGCCGTAGAGGCCGCCATCCAGGCCTGCTTGGCAGCCGGTTATCAGGCGACAAAAATTCCGGTCTCACATGCCTTCCATACCCGCATTGTCGCCCCAGCCAGCCAACCGCTACGGCGCGTCATCGAACGCATGAATCTGCAACCCCCGCGCATCCCAATCGCTGCCAACGTCACCGGCGGAGCATACCCGACCACCCGCGAGGCCATCCTTGACTTGCTGGCTGAACAAATTGCCGCTCCAGTGCAATTCATCCGGGGTATACGATGGCTCTATGAGCAAGGAGCGCGCGTCTTCGTTGAAGTTGGTCCCAAGCGAGTCTTAAGCGCGCTGGTCACCGATATCCTCAAGGACCGGTCTGACATCCTCAGTTTGGCTACCAATCATCCACGCAAGGGAGACCGTCTGAGCTTCCACGAAGCGCTTTGCCGACTGTATGCCGCCGGCGTAACGGACGAGAAAGCCCAACCAACCACTCCCCAGGCGACCAAAACAGACATCGCCCTCTCCCTTCCCATGCGCCCAATTGGCAGTGACTCTAACGCCACAACACCTGTTGCTGAAAAAGCCTCGCTCGCCTCAAGCGCTCAAACCGTTGCGCCCCGCCTGCTCACGTCCGATGGGCGCCTGCCGCTCACCGGTTCAGTTGTCATCAGTGGCGCCGGGGTGGGGCTGCCGGGACGCGGGCGACACGTCTTCTCCGATGACAACATCCAAGCGCTCTTGCGCGGCGAGATGCGCATTGAGCCGCTCCCTGAGGAGACGCGTTACGCCATGCTTAAGCGACGCCCTATCCGCTTGGTCAAGAGCGAGGCTGGCGCTATCATTCAAGAAATCACCGAATTTGACCAGACAATCAAGCTCGCCGGACAACGCGGCTTATTTGACCCTGAAGAAGAATTTGGCCTGCCAGCCGAACGCGCGGAGACGATGGACATCTCCACCCTGCTGGCAATTGCCGCCGGGATTGAAGCCCTGCGCGATGCCGGCATTCCTTTGGTGATGGCTTACAAACGCACCACTGCTGGAACGTACTTGCCCGACCGCTGGAAACTCCCTGAAGCGCTGGCCGATGAAACCGGCGTCATCTTTGCCTCTGCATTCCCCGGTCTTGACCGGATGGCAGAAGAAGCCGAGCGATTCTATGAAACAGAATCCCGCCGCCGCCGGATTGACGAGTTGCGCCGGATGCTCTCGCTTGTTCCTGACAGCCAAAGCGAACTGAAAAAAGCCATCGAAAGCCGAGTGACCGAATTAGAGGCCGAACTCGAAAACATGGATTATCACCTCGACCGGCGTTACGTCTTCCGCATCTTGCCGATGGGGCATTCGCAGTTCGCCGAATACATCGGCGCACGTGGACCCAATACCCATGTCAACGCGGCCTGCGCCTCTACCACCCATGCGTTGTCTATCGCAGAAGACTGGATTCGCACCGGTCGCGCCCGACGGGTCATCATCATCGCCGGAGATGACATCATCAGCGGCCATTTGTCAAGCTGGATCGGCACATCGCTCATGGCCAGCGGCGCTGCAACCGTCGAAGGCAACTTGCGTCAGGCTGTGCTCCCCTTTGACCGACGACGCAACGGCATGATCATCGGCATGGGCGCTGCTGCTCTGGTGGTCGAATCCGAAGACGCCGTGCGCGAACGCGGCATGCGCGCTATCGCTGAACTACTAGCTTCCGTGACCGCCAACAGCGCCTTCCACGGCACTCGGTTGGAAGTTGAACATGTAGCCCAGATGATGGAACGGGTTGTCCAAGTCGCCGAACGGCGCTTCGGTCTCTCACGCAGCGACATCGCTGCCCAAACCGTCTTTGTTTCCCATGAGACCTATACACCGGCACGCGGCGGTAGCGCCTCTGCAGAAATTCACGCCTTACGACGCGTCTTTGGTGAGCAGGCCAACCAAGTCATTATCGCCAACACCAAAGGCTATACTGGCCACGCCATGGGAGTTGGCATTGAAGATGTATTGGCCGTTAAGGCGCTCGAATACGGGATCGTCCCGCCGATTGCACACCTTGACGATGGATTCGAGCCTGACCCAGCACTGGGCGACTTGAATCTCTCGCGCGGTGGTCAATATCCGGTGCGGTACGCTTTACGCCTAGGCGCAGGATTCGGTTCGCAAATCGCCCTAGCGCTTTTCCGGCGCATTTCCGGCGTAGGAGAACGCGTCGAACGTCAGGTCTATCAGCGCTGGTTGAACGATATAGCCGGATACGAACAAGCCGAATTGGAAATCGTCAAGCGCACGCTGCGCATCCGCGACCAGGGTGCGCCAATCCGCCAACCGGCGAAATCTGGTTGGGAATACGGTCAAGGCCCCACTGCCTGGGCAACAGCATCTGAAACCACAACTCTCCAAGAAGCATCTTCCCCAGCAGGCGAGGTCGCCCCATCCGCCCCGGCCGTAGTCGCTACAGCCACCCCTACACCGGTCAAGCGCGACGAAATCCAGGCCCACCTGCTCGCCGTCGTCAGCGAAAAGACCGGTTACCCGACCGAAGCGCTCGACCTCAACCTCGACCTCGAAGCCGACTTGGGCATCGACACCGTCAAACAAGCCGAACTCTTCGCCCTGGTGCGCGAACACTACAACATCCCTCGCCGTGAAGACCTGCGCCTTTCCGATTACAATACCCTCGCAAAGGTCATCGACTTCGTGGTCGAGTCGTTGGCTGCACAACAT
>JANWWB010000192.1 GCA_025056515.1 Anaerolineales bacterium | reverse complement strand
AGAAATTGTCATGGTTGGCTCCTTGGAAGCTGGCGGTTATATTTCTGTAGGACAACTTCAGAGAGCTAAAGAGGAATGTTCCCGTGTTTTTTATAGGGATTGCTATCTCGCTTGTTGCGCAACATATGCAGAGCATGAATAAGCCGAGGGCGGGTTTCATGCGGTTCGATGATGCCATCCAGAAAGCCGCGTTCGGCGGCAATATACGGATTGGCAAATTGTTGACGATACTCCGCTACGCGTTGCGCTCGATAAGTTTCCGGGTCTTTAGCTTGCTCAAGTTCCCGGCGATAGAGAATGTTGACGGCGCCTTCTGGTCCCATAACGGCAATTTCGGCCCCTGGCCAAGCGAGGTTGAGGTCGCCGCGCATAGCTTTACTAGACATGACGATATAGGCTCCACCATAAGCTTTGCGCAGGATGACTGTCAATTTAGGGACGGTGGCCTCGCAGTAGGCGTAGAGTAACTTTGCTCCGGAGCGGATGATACCAGCGTGTTCTTGTGCGATTCCAGGCATGAAGCCGGGGACATCGACCAACGTTATCAAAGGCAGGTTGAAGGCGTCGCAGGTGCGCACGAAGCGAGCGGCTTTTTCGCTTGCATCAATGTCTAATACACCTGCCAAGACCGCAGGTTGATTGGCCACCACGCCGACTGAATAGCCTCCCAACCGGGCAAAGCCAATCACAATATTTGGGGCGAAATTTGGTTGAATTTCAAAGAAATCTCGATCATCGACAATGCGTTGAATAACTTCTTTGACGTCATAGGGCTTGGTCGGGTCATCTGGAACAAGCGAGTCAAGCTCTTGATCCATCCGCAAAGGATCATCCCGCGGAGGGAGATAGGGCGGTTCTTCCATATTGTTTTGCGGTAGGTAGCTAAGTAACTTACGAATCAAGTAGAGGACATCGGCTTCGCTAGGAGCGGAAAGATGACAAACACCAGATTTTTCGGTATGCACGGCAGTGCCGCCTAACTCTTCTGCAGTAATTTGCTCGTGTGTGGCTGCTTTGACAACCTCTGGGCCGGTGACGAACATATTCGATGTGCCTTCAGCCATGAGGATAAAATCGGTCAAGGCTGGGGAGTACACTGCGCCGCCTGCACAAGGACCTAGGATGGCGGTAATTTGAGGAATAACGCCCGAAGCAAGGGTGTTCCGCAAGAAAATCGAAGCGTATCCCACCAAGGAAGCGACGCCTTCTTGGATGCGTGCTCCGCCTGAGTCGTTTAAACCGATGATTGGTGCGCCATTCTTGAGGGCTAAATCTTGCACTTTGCAGATTTTGGCGGCATGCGCTTCGCCCAAACTTCCGCCCATGACGGTAAAATCTTGTGCATAGACGTAGACCAAGCGGCCATCGATCGTACCCCAGCCAGTGACGACTCCATCGCCGTAGATTTTGTCCTCGGTTTTTCCCGCTTCCAGGCGACCAACGACGAAGGCATCCAGTTCTTGAAAGGAGCCCCGGTCGAGGAGCAGGTCTAATCTTTCTCGAGCGGTTAGTTTTCCTTTCTTGTGTTGCGCCTCGATTCGCTCAACTCCTCCACCCAGCCGAGCTCGTTCTTGGAGGCGGCGTAATATTTCGATCTTATTAGATATATCGGCCATGGTAGTAACTCCGAACATGAGACGAAAGTAGGATAAGAAGAGACACAGTCAACCAAAGCAAATTGATGGGCAAGATGAACAGGTTATTGACACGGGGTTCTTGGATGAACAACCGGTCAAGCCAGAACCAAATTTCCCAAGTCACAAGGAAACCCAAGGCTGCGCGCCAAACGAAGAGACGCGGTCGGCGGAGCAAGAAAATCAGCGTCAATCCGACCAGCATCCATCCACTGCCGGTAGCAGCCTGGTAGAGAGCACCACCATGCGCTTGGTATTCGTTAAGGATGTTCCAGAAGCGGATCGTCCCAACCAGGCGCAGGCCATTCCAGAGAGCATTCAGCCAGAGGAAGAAGCGAAAGAGTTTTAGGGCGCGTGGCATGGAAGCAGAGAATCGCTGAGAGGAGCGATTGGGTTCTCACAAGATGCGGTTATGGCATGATCTCAAATTCGACTGGGGGCATCACAATGCCCAGTTCGCCATCCGAGTCTATCAATTTATCCCCATCAAAAACTCGCACATTCCAGCGATAGCGTCCCGGTGAGAGTGTTTCGTGGATGGTCAGGCGAGAAGATGTTCCTTCCATCGAATGCGTGAGCAGAACGTACCAAACACTTTCTGGACCAGGCGGGTTGACCAGATCTGGGGTGAGGAGGAGACTATCAATAAAGACACTATACTGGGGATCGTTGCCATATGAACGGCTCATCGTGAGGGTAAGCGGGCCGGCAGGCAGGTCGAACACTCCTAATGATTCCCAGACCCATTCGTTGCGCGGGATATCGTTGCCTGCAAAGGGGAGGGTCTTGTGACCAACGGCGAGATAATTTTGTTGATCATTGTACTCACGTTTATACGAACGCACCCACAGACGGTAGCGGCCCGCTTCAGCGAGTTCGAGAGTATAGGAGACCGGCTTGCTCATCCAGTTATCGAGCAAGAATCCTTTGCCAGTAAAATCAGCGGCAAATTCAGATGCCCAATACCAGCCGTTTCCTGTGAAGAGGTCTTCCGCTTCTAGGAAGTATACATTCGGACGTTTCTTTTCCAAGGTGAAGAGAAAACCGCTGCGAGTTGGCAGGTTGTCTTCCCAAGCGAAGGTGAGGGGTTGACCGGTGGGTATCTTCATGTCGGCGGTTGGTTCGATGGGCGTGGGCGGCGGCGCTTCATAACAGCGTGGATTCTGGAGAGTTTGTTCATCTAGTATGTAAACATCAAAAAACTGACCGCTTCTCTCCAGATGGGCGGCGGGATAGCAATGCCGGAACGTTTCCATCACTTGCTGACGTTCTTCCTGTAGCGAGCGGGCACTTCGATCGTGCACAATGGCGATGTTTTTCAGGTAACGATTTTCCCATAAGGCCAGGAGCAAATCGTTGTAGGGCACGCGTTCGTAGCGTTGAGCGGCCGCAGTGACCGGCTCGCCCAGGTGTGCCACTGAGAACAAGATAACATGATTCTCAAGCTCAACCGAATCGTTTTGCGCAGGGAAATAGGGTAAGAGCAACAGATCGGCCTGTTGGGCGGCAGCGTCGGTCAGGTCGGCTAATTCGCGTCGCTTGACGCGGTCAATGGGGTCGCCAATCTTATGGATGAAGACAGAATAATTGCTGACAAAGATGATGCCTAAGGTCAGAACAAAGACCAAATGGGTGAGATAAGGACGTAGCGGGTCGAGCCAAGCGCGTAGGGCGCCGAAGAATATCCACAGTCCTAGAGCACCCCAAATCATCAAAGGAGGTAGACTGGTATAAAGCACGCGTGGCCAAACCGAACCGAGCAAGATTGGCGCTGAAAGGACGTTCAAGAAATACCAGAGAGGCAGGAGAAAGAAATAGGGCCTGCGCAGGAAGAAGATGGAATACACGCATCCTAGGACGACAAACGGTATTACGAAGTAGCTGATAAAGGGACCGTTCCAGCGCAGGAGCGAATCGTCCATGGTGACGCTCATAAAGAGCGATTTGAGCCATAGGCGGATATTTTGCCCAAGAAAGGCTAGTGCTCCACTCCAATTTTGACCGTTTTCAGTTGCTGTCTCAAGCCATCCGAAGTGATAGCCGTGCCGCGATTGCAAATAGCGTTGCGTAAAGGTCAGATAGACCAGGATGATCGGCCATAAGACCAGCAAGAAGCGTCTGAGCCATTGTCGCGCGTTGGCCTGGCGTTTGCGAAGCTGGTGGAAAGCGATGCCTAGCAAGCCAACCAAGCCTGTGAGTACTGTTGGATAAAAAGTTTCGTAGGTCAGCATACCAAGCGCAAGGGCTAGGCCGACGACCTGATATTGCCAGATTTTGTTGTCCTGCAAGGCCAGAAGGAGGAAATAGACCGAAGCAAGGAGCCAAGGTTCGATGGTGGTGTTGTGAAGGGCTTGGTGACTGGCATTCAGTTCTACGTAAGAGAAAGCGTACAGCGCCGCGCTCAACCAGGCGACTGCTGGGCTGTTGGTTAGGCGGCGCACCAGCAAATACAAAAATACAGAGGCCAAGATGCTGTAACAAGCGCTTTGGATGCGCGCCGAAAGAAAATTCAACCCAAATAAGCGCAGGAATCCTGCCCGTATCCAGAAATCGAGAGGCACGTATTGATAGTGCATCCCGGCAAACTCACCCAGATTTTCATTTAAGAGCACAGAGAGCCAGGCCTGCGCCGTCCATTTCGTTTCATCTGCTTCCAAGCCGTAGACACGATATCCCAAGTCGTAAAAGCGGGAGAAGGCGATGGCAATCAGTAAGAACAAAGCCAGAGCAAGTTCAGCGCGTGGACGAATCCGAACTTGATGCACTAACACAGCACCCCATTTTGGATGCCGATACAGCCAGAAGATTAGTCCTGCTGCTGCTAGAAGGTAGAAGAATACGCCGCCCCAGATCTGTTGTTGCAAGAGCAAAACTTGGGCAAGCAAGGCTGAGCCTACTGCTGTGCTAAGCGGAATCGGTGCCGGGAATTCCAACGGCGGTATGTGGATTGACCAACCTTGCGCTATTTTCCAAGCGGGTAGATACAGACGTACGTAGATTTCTCGCCCGGTTTCTTTGGGAAGAGAATGGATTTGTAGCGAAAATCGGGAAAGGCTTGTCTGGGTTGGAGGGAAGACTTCTTCAATCCAAGGTGGTGGCTCAGGGGGAGGGGGAGAGGGGGGCTTGCTTCCTTCAAAATCCTCTTCAAGAAAGATTATCGAGGAATCTGTCTCGGGGGCTGCTTCGGGTTGAGCGCTGAACCAGCGGGAAATTGCCTCAAAACGGCGCGGCAGGCGCGAGGTCAAGGAAGCGGGTAAGAAAGCGATCATGCCCCAAACGATGGCTAAGCAGGCGATTAACACCAGGAGCGAGGGACGCAAATAGGATTCTGCCAATACTTGTCCTGCACTTCGATCGCGTTCAAAGGTGAAGGGAGTGTTCATTCCAACAGCCAATACAGGGATGCCATCTGGATTGTAAAAAGTGCGACGGATAAGTTGATGGCCCCAGGCTTGGCTTAGAAGCGGCTCGACTTTTGAACGCAGATGAGGGAGGTAGAAAATCAGACAAGGGGTGTTATCACAGCTTGGTGAAGGATGCCATTGGTCGTAAGGGAATGCGCGATAATCTACTGTTTGACGGAATTCGTTTATCAGGAAAGGCTGGGTGCGGAGCGCTTCCTCTTCTGTTTCGTATAGATAGATTAGACGTTCGTTGTTGGTATATAGGCCGGCCCACGAAATAATTTGGTCGGGTTGCGGGGTATAACGGCGTGGCATCAGGATAAAGTAGTCGTATAGCCCTCCTAAAGCTACAAGAGCGGTCAACAAACCGCTTGCCGGCAGTAGAAGGCGCTGGCGCAGGTGGAAAAGCAAACGTAATGCCTCGCTTACGCCGCGCAGACCAATTGCAATCAACAACGCCAAGAGCGGGATGATGTTCACCATATGGGTGTGGCGCGGCGGCACAGTGTTGAGAGCGCTCAGGCCGAAGAAAATAACCAGGTACCACAGCAAGAGCAATAGGCGACGGGGTTGGCGCAGGCCGCTAAAGAGCGCTCCGAAACCTAGCAAGTAGAAGATGATGCCTATTGAACCGGCTAAAGGCGCTGCGATAAAATGCTCTGAAATCAGCCAGGGCTTTTGGAAAACTAGCCAAGTGCGTAAGATGCCACGCACGATTAAAATCAAGTAGAGACGAGGGTGATAGAACAATTCGTTGCCGCTGATGGTGAAAAGAGGCGCAATTTCGGTGAGTTCTTCTTCTGAGAAAAATAAACGTCCGTTGAAGGTATTGAAAAAAACGCTTTCGAAGACCTTAAAGGCCATACCTGCCGGGTCGTTTAGACGGACATAGAGCAGGTAAGGTGTGGTTACAAAGATAAATCCAAACAGAAGGAGGAAACTGCTCCAAACCACGTGTCTGAAGGAGAGGGTACGCGTCAACCATAAGCTGCCTAGGAAGAGCAAACCGATGACCAAGGCCATGCGGGCAGCAAAATACGTGTAAAAACCAAAACCGGCCGCGCAACCGGCTAGGAAGAGATATAAGGCGCTCGTACGTTTTGCGCCGATATAAAGCCAATAGAGGGTCAGGGTGGTGATGAAGAGGGCTTGAATGTTGTTGTAACCCAGACGAGAGAAGGCCAAAAAATACGGGCTTGTGGCCAGCACCAGGCTGCTTGTGATGGCCATCTTTCGGTCAAAAGCGTCACGTGCTAGCAGGTAGAGCGGAAAAACGGTTAAAGCCCCTGCCAGGACAGACGAGAAGCGCCACCCCCACAGGTCAATCCCAAAAAGTTTTAGGACCAAGCTTTGGCCAATCGAACTCAAAACCGGAAAAGTATAGACGCCGCTTCCAAAGATGGGGGGCTGAAACTTTCCTTGCGCAATATCGCGCGCAGCCAGCCAAAAGGAGCCCTCGTCCCCAATGAGCATGTCAGGCAAGCCTTGCAGACGATAAACCCCGATGAGTAGGCTGAGTGTGAACAATCCCAACATCCAAACAACGTCACGGCGACCGATTTTGGGCGAGAGATCTATTTTCCGGTATATGTCCCAGAGCAATAACCCCACCCCAAAAAAGAGCGGCGCCAGGAGCCACTCCAGGATCATCAGATTGTAGTAGGAGAGGTATCGAATTTGCCATAAGAGCGCGCCTAAAAGCGCTATTCCGCCTGCAAACCAAGGCCAGAGTGGACGGAGTGCATGCCATTCGAAGCTGTTCCCTTGAGCAGAAGATGGTTCTGGCGGCAGAAGAGTCAACTTGCGAAGGGCTAATACAATCAACAAGCCGCCGGTCAAGAGAAACGGCGCGCCATCCAATACGTTTTGAATGCTTGGGATAGAGAGATGGAGTTTATCCGTTAAGAAGATTGCTAACGGCGAGGGGGGAGTGGGGG
>JANWWB010000049.1 GCA_025056515.1 Anaerolineales bacterium | reverse complement strand
TCTTGGCTTTTCAAGAAACGGTCTATCAGAGATCGCTTAGACTTTGAGCATCTGAACCGGCAATGCCGAAGCCGTTACAAAGCCTTTCCTCACGGGAGGATTTTACCCTCAATTCCTTCGATTGTTAAAACGCTTCAACTTTGCTTAAGAAAATCACCTCTGCTTCCCCAAAGGGAAAGCAAGCATCTGACGACTTCCAAAGGCATTTGTGCTAACCATGTCCCAACCGGCTCTTCCGGGCTGACAGGAATTTCTGCTACAATGTGACCGTAGCCTCTATTCGGAGTCAGGGAAAAGATACACTATCATGTTTTTACGCACTCCGCCAGGGACAAAGCACCCACCCGGTTTGATACCAAAATGGAGTCATTTCTCGTTTAGAGCAAGCCGTGTCCCGCCATATCACTTCCACCGCTTTGCACTACACACTAAAAGTGCCCATTTCGCGCCGACATTAAGAGAGCAAACCATGAAAGGAGAAGATCTACCGATCAACCGGATTGAGTTGAAAACATCAAAGAAAGCTTTTGTTGTACTGATCCTGGTTTTGCTAGGATTGTGCTTCGGAGCGATCCTAACCTTGGGTGCCATCACAGAATATCTACAAAATCGTCCGGTCAGGGATCTGATCGCTTGGGGACTAGTTTACATTCTGATCAGCTTGGCTTTGACTTTTTTTGTCCCTGTGCAGACCAGTCTAGAGGTTGAACCCCAGAAGCAAGAGATGCTGTTGATAAGGGAGTATTTCTTGGGTTTAGGAGGTAAACTTGGACGGAGACGTGTTCGACAGAAATGGACCTTAGAAGAAATTCAAGAAATCTATATCAAAAATATCGGAATGACCCACCTTGTTTTGTCCTGGCGCGATGCAAGGAATCGCGTGTATCATATTCTTGTCCCCCACCCTCCAAAAGAGGATTTAGAGGTACTGTTGCGGGTTTTTGGTTCTGGCAAGTTTGCTGCTGACTGAATTGATGCAAGTCTGAATTTTTCCTCTTGAGATATTCAGGAATTTGACTAGAATTTCACTCGATCTTTCTTTGGAGGCGCATATGAATCCACAACTGCTTGCTCTGCTGACCGCCATGTCCTGGGGCATTGGTGGTTATTTCGAAAAGAAAGGCTTGCATCTTGGCGGCCTCTCACCGCAGATGGGGATCACCATTCGTACCGCAGTAGCATTGATTATCCTCGGTGCGATCTCCTTCCCACAGTGGAAGGCTTTGCCGCAAGCCGGGACAAAAGCTATCCTCATGATGGTTCTCGGCGGCGGCGTGGTCGCCGGCGCGCTCGGTATGCTGTGCTTCTATGCTGCCCTCAAAGGTGCGCCGCTCAACCGCGTGATGCCGATTGCTTTCACCTCGCCACTCTTCGGGGCGCTCATGGGCATCCTCTTTGGCGGCGAACCCCTGACCTGGAAAACAGCCATCGGCGCACTTTTAACCCTGGTAGGTATCATTACTCTGACGATTTAGCCATGACTCCCCGCTTACGCTTTGCCCACCTCCCCACACCGGTTGAACCCATGCCGCGTCTGGCCAAGGCCCTTGGCCTCTCGCACCTCTACGTCAAGCGCGATGACCTGACCGGCCTGGCATTCGGCGGCAACAAGACCCGCAAACTGGAGTTCCTGCTCGCCGAGGCGCAAGCGCAAGGCGCAGATACGCTCATCACCGCCGGAGCCGTACAATCCAACCACTGCCGTCAAACCGCCGCGGCAGCGGCCAAATTCGGATTCGATTGCCTGCTTGTCCTAACCGGCGAACCTCCCGACCGCCCCTCGGCTAACCTCCTGTTGGACGAGTTGCTCGGGGCACGCATCGTCTGGGCCGGCGGACGCGAGAACCGCGAGCGTGTGCTTACCGAAACGTTTGAGCAGGCCAAAGCCGAGGGTAAGCGCCCCTATCTCATCCCCTACGGCGGCTCCAGCCCGACCGGAGCCTTGAGCTACGTCTTCGCCATGGGAGAACTGATCAGGCAGAAACCTTTCGATGGCGAATTGCCAGATTGGATTGTCTTCGCTTCGTCTTCCGGCGGAACACAAGCCGGGTTGACCCTTGGAGCGCATATCTTCGGCTATCGTGGCTGCCTGCTCGGGATTAGCGTGGACGAACCGAGTGAGGTCCTCCAAGAGCGCATAGCCGCGCTGGCGACCGAAACATCGCTCAAGCTTGAAAAACGCATTGAGTTTTCTCCCTTTAATATTTGGGTCAACGATGACTACTGCAAAGCCGGTTACGGCGTGCTGACCGAAGCCGAGCGCGAGGCCATCCTTCTCTTCGCCCGTTTGGAAGGTCTGCTGCTCGATCCGGTCTATACCGGCCGAGCCGCTGCCGGACTGATTGACTTGGTGCGTAAAGGTTTCCTCGATCCAGATGAGCGTATTCTGTTCTGGCACACCGGCGGCCAACCCGCGCTTTTCGCTGAGGCTTATCGTCTCTAGCCCATCCAGAAGGAGCATTCTCAGAACGGCCAAACAAGCCAAGGCATCTGTACCCCTCCGCTGAATTAAGCGGTACAATCTAGAGCAAAGTTTGTCTTCCTGGATAAGGCATTGTAGAGAAACTCAAACAGGCCCGCTTATCACGCCTGCTTTATAGCATTCATAAGGCTTCTGAAATGCACATTCTGGTCACCAACGATGACGGCGTACAAGCGCCTGGTCTGTTAGCTCTGGCGCAGGCATTGCGAACATTGGGCAAAGTCACCGTCTTCGCCCCCGACCGCAACTGGAGCGCCTCCGGCCATGTGAAAACGCTTGACCGACCCTTGCGCGTTCGTCAAGTTCTGCTGGCCGATGGAACCCCAGCCTATACATCAGACGGTGCGCCATCTGATTGTGTCGCTCTTCCCTTGTTGGGTTTTCTGGAAGAGAAAGTAGACCTGGTCGTCTCCGGTATCAACCCGAATGCCAATATCGGGCACGACGTCACGTACTCCGGTACGGTGACGGCAGCCATGGAGGCAGTCATCACCGGTGGTATTCCTGGAATTGCTATCTCGCTCGATACACCGGAAGAGGCGCGCGAGATGCCAGATTACTCCACTGCCGCAAAGGTAGCACGCCGCGTGGCTGTCTCGGTCCTGGAAGAAGGGTTAGCGCCCGGAATTTTACTGAACGTAAATGTCCCTTATCTGCCAGAAGACCAGCTCAGAGGATTCATGGTCACCCGCCAGGGGTTGCGCGTTTACCGCGATCGCTTGGAACGTCGCCTCGACCCGCGCGGTCGCCCTTACTACTGGATTGGCGGAGATACCCCCACCGGTATCCCTGAGGAGGGCACCGATTACGGGGCGCTCAAAGCCGGTTATGTCTCCATCACTCCGCTCCAACTCGACCTGACCGCTTGGCAATGTCTCGATTCC
>JANWWB010000377.1 GCA_025056515.1 Anaerolineales bacterium | reverse complement strand
TGCCACATGTCTTGGATACCGCATACACTGGACCGCAGACTCTCACGTTGACTTTGGCCTCCTCACCGGAAATCTTGCCTGAGCATACCTTGGCTACAGCTTCTCTCACCCGCACTTTTGGGGTTGTGCGCGACCCGCGGGGAGAGGCTGCTGTGATGGAGTTCTCCACTCCGCCACGGCTTCAGAAAGGACAGGTATATTTCTTGCGCTTGGCGACAAGCGGTGGGGCATTTATGCTGAGCGGCGCTGCGGTCATCAACGAGACCGATTACGATTTCACCTTGCCGTTTCGTGTGGATGGTTATGATGGTTTCGGTGGCCTCTATCGCGGTGATTTGAATTTGCAAGTCTATTGGGACGATGATGCCAGTAAACTGGCCCGTTTTGTCAATACGCTGGAGCAGGGAGATTACATCTTCATCCCAACCAATCATCAGTACGGACAGATTACCCGCTTGCCTGAACGCTATCCGTTGACCACCGCTTATTATCGCGCTTTGCTCGGTTGTCCGCCTGAGCGCGATATTCTTTGGTGCTATCGAGTGGCTGAACCGGGGATGTTCCAGGGCCAACTGGGCTTTGACTTGGTAGCGACCTTTACCAATTACCCCCGCTTGGGGCCGATTGTTATCAATGATCAAGCTGCTGAGGAAGCCTTTACCTTTTATGATCATCCCAAGGTTCTTATCTTTCAGAAACGCCCGGATTACGATTCCGATCGGGTGCGTGCTATCTTGGGCGCTGTGGATTTGAGCAACGTAGTTCGTCTTTTGCCCGGCCAGGCAGACCGCTATAAGAGCTTGATGCTTCCGCCTGAACGCTTGGCAGTTCAGCAGGCTGGCGGGACCTGGTCAGAGATTTTTGACTATCAGGCGTCCCAAAATCGTTATCACCTCCTTGGGCTGTTCCTGTGGTATGGGCTTATCTTCCTGGTGGGGGTGTTTGCTTATCCCTTGACGCGCCGCGCCTTCCCTGGGCTGGTGGATGGCGGCTACCCGCTTGCGCGTAGTATCGGCTTGCTCTTATGGGCTTGGTTGGCCTGGATGGCCGGTTCGCTAGGCATTCCGTATAGCCGTCTGACGATTGGAGTCGCGTTGGGGGTGATGGCTCTGTTGGGTATCTGGCAGGCATGGGTTCAGCGCGCTGCGCTTAAGGCTGAGTGGGGTCGACGTTGGAAGTTCTATCTCTTTGTGGAGTTGCTCTTCCTAGCCTTTTTCCTGCTCGATTTGTTCATCCGCCTGGGTAATCCTGACCTGTGGCATCCGTCGAAGGGCGGCGAGCGCCCGATGAATTTTGCTTTCTTAAATGCGATTTTAAAGAGCACAACATTCCCTCCCTATGACCCGTGGTATGCCGGTGGATACATCAACTATTACTATTTCGGATATGTGCTTGTTGGCACGCCGGTCAAGTTGTTGGGGATCGTGCCCTCCTTAGCCTATAACTTCATCTTACCGACCTTGTTTGCCTGCTTTGCGCTGGCGGCGTTTTCGATAGGATACAATCTTGTTCATCCTCGTGTTTTTGAGGAAACCGTGTGGTCGCTGCGCGCCAGACTCTTACCAACGATTGGAGGAATCGGAGCCGCAGCGGCTATGGTGTTACTCGGGAATCTCGGGGTGGTGCGACTTTTCGTGCAAGGCTTTCAGCGGCTGGCGGCAGAGGGCATTCCGTTGGAAGAAGCGAACTTGTTCCAGAAAATTGTTTGGACCTTTGAGGGTTTCTTCTTGTCGCTTGGCGGCCTGAACTTGCCGTATGGTCGTGGCGATTGGTATTGGTTTGCGAGCCGTATCTTCCCCTATCCTTATGGCGATTTTTACGAGTTTCCTCTTTTCACTTTTCTGTATTCTGATCTGCATGCCCACATGATTTCCTACTTGTTGGCGGCAGCATCCATTGCCTGGGCACTTTCGCTGTTGCGGTCGCGCTTGGCGCTCCAGGGGAAGGGACAGACAATCCTCGTGTTCTTGATAGGAGCACTCGTCCTGGGAGCGTTGAAACCGACCAACACGTGGGACGCCTATACGTATCTCGGCTTAGCCACCTCGTGGAGCGCGGCGCGGAATTGCTTTTGCTCCTCCACGCGGCCGAGGAACATCTTGCCGTCAATGTAGATGTGGAACTGATTCAAACTTTCCAAAAAGGCGATAGTGCTGCATGATAGGTGAAAAACTCTAGCT
>JANWWB010000333.1 GCA_025056515.1 Anaerolineales bacterium | reverse complement strand
TTCGACCCGGACGAGCTGGCTCGGCTGCTCGACCCCGGGGTCAAGGACGGCCTGTGCGACCCTGACGAGGTGCTGATGGGACCCTCACCCCGACCCTCTCCCGCCGGTGGGAGAGGGTGGCCGAAGGCCGGGTGAGGGTCCAGCCGGGCGACCTGTGGCTATTGGTAATCATCGCCTGCTTTGCAGCGATAGCGGCAAGGTGGAGGACATGGATGGGCTGCTCGCAGGAGCGTCCATCCACCTGGTCAACACCGACCCACCGTACAACGTGAAGGTGGAGCCACGCAGCAACAACGCCATCGCCGCCAGCCTGTCGTCGTTCCCCGCGACCAAGCAGGGAGCCATCGACGCGACCCCAATTCCGTTTGCGGAATGGGCGGCATGCACCACCAGGGCTTCGACCTCGCCCGCGACAAGACCAAGTCCAAGCCGACCACCAACAAGCTCCGTCCCAAGGATCGCCCGCTGGCCAACGACTTCATCTCCGAGGCCGACTACGTCCGCCTGCTGCATGCCTAGTTCGGCAACTTGGCCCGCGTGCTGGAGCCGGACTGGGCGTTCTACGTCTGGAGCGGCTACGCCAACTGCGGCAACTACCCGCCCGTGTTGAAGGCCACGGGACTGTACTTCTCCCAGGCGATCGTCCGGGTAAAGAACATCATGTCCTTACATTTGCCACGTGCCGTGGACTGTACACAATTTTTTATTAATGTTCGTCACGGTTATCTTGGCATCCGAGCGGTCTAGCTTCAGCGTGAAATCCGGAGGGTCCTTCCCAATCGGAATGTTAATCGTCGGTCCGTCTGCTGAAAAATGCTTCGTCGGCACCTTCAGAATCGCTTTGAACAGGGCGACCGGCACCTCGACCAATTCGTACTGCTGTTGCGAGCTGAAGTACCTAAGTTGAACAATCGTCTCGACCTCGGCGCAGTAGCTGCTAAACAACTCCTGGGTTCTTTCCTGACGCTTTTTAGCAGTCCTGCAATCTTGTATCCACGCAGCCTCCGTCAGCTTACTGATATAGAGCACATCGCTCTTTAGGCTTTTGGCCTTAGAGGACTTCAGGCTAATCTTCTTCTTCTCATTCTTTGTGTCAACCTCGACATCCCAGAACCGCTGTCCGTCGGGCGCGCGTTTTAACGAAAATCCCCTGTGCTGGCATGCTGCGATAAACGCAGACTCGAAGCTATCTTGGAAGAGTGGTGATCCGATGAAGTAATGGTGGATGAGTAGTATCGAACGGAATTCTTCCTCGAATTGGTGATTGATTAACCATGACGAGTTATTCGGAGAAGTGTATTTGCATGGTGAGCGAAGGGCTTTAAGAAGCTCCTTTAGCCTCCGTCTTTCTGCGTCATTGACCCGATGTCCGAGGAATCTCATAAAATAACTCCTGCTGCTCTCTGCGCACAAGGTCCGAGCTGCGCAAATGGGTTCCGGGAAGCAGGATATCTGTGATTGGGGGCTTTTTGCCTGTCAGAATCCAGTGGGCTAGATGAGCGAGTTGAAATGAGATTAGCGGCGGTACCGCATCCCCTAAATGCCGGTACAGGTTCGATACGGCTGCTCCATTCAATACGAAATCATTGGGGAAGCCCTGTAGCATAGCGATCTCGCGCACAGAACAAAGCCGGTTCTCTTCTGGATGAACATACCGTCCATTTCCCACATGACAACACTCTCGCTTAATGGTAGGAGCCGGTTTGTCCCACGCCATCCGACCATAAATGTCCGGGTAAGAACCAAACCGTTTCTGTGCGATGATTCGTTTCATTGAATTGGTAAGAAGTGTACCAGCATCCTTACGCCTAAGAAGGTCCATCCACGATCCACCGTTTTTTGGAATCGCAGCGATTCGCCGCCGGACTAGGTCAGAACTGAAGTGAGGAAATACAGCGACGCCATCGGCACAGGGCGAAATTGCGGAGAACGCGCGGCGCACAGTTACAGCTGAGACGCGGACACTCCAGCCGTCCCACAAGTTGTCTAATGTGAACAAAGGGAGATCGCGTTTAGCCGCAATGACAATCGCTCGCTCTCGTATTTGGGGTAACCCGAACCTCGAGAGCATGTAGGTCTTTCCAAACACGTTGTAACCATGAACCTCCAAGAACTTACGAAACCCCTCATAATGATGCTTGAAATTGCCACGAATAAGCTCCCGCGCGTTCTCCATGATGACAATGTCGGCTGAAAGGGCTACGGCGAACTCAGCTGATCTGCATACGAGGCTGTTCCTCCGATCGTCACGGATGTGGTTGCTAGGAATGGCACGGCTGAAACCCGTGCATGGAGGGCAGGTCAAAAGTACCGAAACCCGGCAGTCATGCGGTAGTCCTAATTTTTGAGCAAGTCTATCAGGACCGATTGCCGACAGGTCAGTCGAAACGGGGCGGATCCCAATGTTTTTTGCATATGTGGCGTTACACTGGAGTTTGCCTTCGCCTGAACTGGGTTTCCCTAACTCAGCATCTGCAGCGGCTACGATTTTAAAACCAGGGTGCTTGTGAAAACCGTAACTCATGCCGCCCGCGCCCGAGAAGAGGTCGACTACAAAGAAAACGGTCTTGCTCATAACTTTGACTCTACGCGTGCCCGCCGCTTCGGGTTTCTTGGCCTCTTTCAATAATTCGACAGGCGGTTGCGTACCTTCGCCTCAGCTACCGCCAGTAGCGTTCTCCGGTTGAGCTCACCGAGCGGCAGGGGTACGGGCTTGGAAGAAATTCCTTGTGCCAGCCAGTGCGCGGCCTTTCTGATCGTGAAGGTCGTGCACTTGGTGAGTTCGCACTCCCACACGATGAGTACGCGCCACCCGAGCTTCCGGAGCGCTCGCACCTTTGACTTGTCCCGTCGAACATTCTCTGCAAACTTTTTCAACCAGAACTCGGTGTTACTCCCTGGTGTGCTCGCATCTTTGCAGTTTGCGTGCCGATGCCAGTAGCAGCCATGTACGAATATAAGAGATTTATATCTTGGAAACACTAGATCAGGCGTTCCGGGCAGCGATTTATCCGAAAGCTTGTACCTGAATCCAAGTCTGTGCAAACCGCAGCGTATAATCCATTCTGGCTTTGTATCTGCGCTGCGCACCTTCGCCATGGCCCTTGAACGCTCGCTTGTCGAAAGTGTGTCGGTCATTACTTCCCTAGGAGGTCTGTTTTTGATAGACCGGTGCCGGTCCGTCTCTCGCCGCCTTGGTCATGATATTTCGAGGTGCGACTTGTTCTCTTACCTTACATAAGAAAGTAGCACTTGACCGAATGTAATTATATGTCCCCTGCAATCGAAGGTCAAGTCGGCAGCGGCCAGCATAGCCGAAGCAGCGTCCGCTGGTGACGCAGGCCTACCTGCGCGTCCACTCAAGGTGACCTATCAGCTGGCGTCCGACTTCCGTTTCTTCTGCGAGACCTATTTCCCGCTGACCTTCCACCTGCCGTGGTCGCAGGACCACTTGAAGGTCATCGCCAAGATCGAGCAGGCCGTGCTGCGGGGCGGCCTCTTTGCCATGGCCATGCCGCGCGGCAGCGGCAAGACCACCATCTGCGAGTGCGCC
>JANWWB010000328.1 GCA_025056515.1 Anaerolineales bacterium | reverse complement strand
TCAGTCTATACGACTTCCTCCGTAATCTGATAGCCAGCATTGGCTTTGACTTGCTCCATGCCATTCGCCTCCGGCGCTTCTGGCGCAGCCTAGCGAGCATCTTTTGGTTCCGCACAGCACAATTCTGGGGCACATACCTCGGCTATCGACGTGCTGGTCCACTCACGCCTGACCTGCGCCAACGCTTCTACTATCACATCGGTTGGGATCAACCTGTCTCTCGTCCTCGTCCGGTTGAACCAATTCGGTATAATCTTGTCGAAAGCGACCAAGAAAGACGAACATCAAGATCTGAAAATACAGAGAGGCAAAGATGAAATTTGAAAAAATCTGTGTGCTAGGATTGGGGTACATTGGTCTGCCCACCGCCAGTACCTTTGCTACCCACGGTATCAAGGTTGTGGGCGTTGATGTCAACCCCCATGTAGTCGAAACGCTCCGCAACGGGGGCTTGCATATTCACGAACCCGGCTTGCGAACGTTAGTGCGAGCAGCGCTCGAATCGGGCAACTTGGTCATCTCCGATCGCCCTGAAGAAGCCGATGCCTTCATTATCGCCGTTCCTACGCCTTTTTATCACGACCGCCGAGGTGAAATCAACGGTCGTCCTTACAAATTGGCGGATATGCGCGCCGTTGAATCGGCGGCACATGCGATTGTGCCTTATTTGCGGCGTGGTAACTTGGTTGTCTTGGAATCGACCTCCCCACCACGTACCACGGTTGACTTGGTTGCTCCGATTCTAGAAACCTCCGGCCTCAAGGCAGGCGCCGATTTCCACCTCGTCTACTCGCCCGAACGCGTCCTACCCGGCCAGATCCTGCGCGAACTCATCGAAAATGCGCGCGTTATCGGCGGTGTGACCCCCGAATCAGCCCAAGCAGGCGCCGATTTATACGCCTGCTTCGTCACCGGCGAAATCCGCCAGACTGACGCTACAACCGCCGAGATGGTCAAGCTCATGGAAAACACCTACCGCGATGTTAATATCGCCATTGCCAATGAATTCGCCCGCCTTGCCGAGCGCTTCGGCGTGGATGTGTGGGAAGCGATTCGCCTTGCCAATCTGCACCCGCGCGTGAGTATTCTCAACCCCGGTCCAGGGGTCGGCGGACATTGCATCAGCGTTGACCCCTGGTTCTTGGTCGAAACCGCTCCCGACCTGACACATCTCATCCACACCGCCCGCCAAGTTAACGACTCACAACCCGACTTCGTCGTCCGGCTGGTCGAGCGCGCCCTGGGTTCACCTGCAGGACGGCGTATTGCCGCCCTCGGACTAGCTTATAAGCCCGATGTAGATGACCTACGCGAAAGCCCGGCCATTGAAGTCGTCCTCAAACTGCAACAGGCCGGGGCACACGTAACCTGTTATGAGCCATTCAAACCCAATGCTGACCTGCCAGAGCTGACACTTGCACCCACACTGGAATCAGCCCTGCAAGACGCCGAAGCTTTGCTCCTCCTGGTACGCCACACCACTTTCACCGAGCTGAAAGCCTCCCAAGTCGCAACATGGACTCCAGCGCGATTGGCAATTGACACCGTCAACGGCTGGAAAGTTGCCGAGTGGCAAGCCGCCGGCTTCCGCCTGTTCCGCCTAGGGGTAGGGAAACTGCAGTGAACCGTCCTGTGCGTGTCCTTTCCGTCTTCGGTACACGACCCGAGGCTATCAAAATGGCTCCGGTTGTCCGGCGGCTGGCACAGACACCAGGGGTCGAATCATTAGTCTGCGTCACCGCTCAGCATCGTCAAATGCTCGACCAGGTCTTGCAATTGTTTGAGATTAAACCCGACTTCGACCTCAACCTGATGCAGCCCGACCAAGCGCTGGCAGAACTCACTGCAGCCGTCTTCACCCACCTGGACCCGGTCATCCGCCAAACGAAGCCCGACTGGATCCTTGCCCAAGGAGACACAACGACCGTCATGGCGACCTCGCTCCTGGCATATTACCATCGTGTCCGCTTCGGGCATGTGGAGGCAGGTTTGCGGACAGGGGATAAATGGCAGCCGTTCCCTGAAGAGATCAACCGCCGCGTCGCCGGAGTGGTTGCCGATCTACATTTTGCACCTACTGAATGGGCACGTCAAAATTTACGGCGGGAAAACATCCCGGATACAAACATTCGCGTCACCGGGAACCCTGTGATCGACGCGCTACAGTGGGTCGCTCGCCAACCTTACGACATCTCTGACTTGCAGCGCCTGGGCATTCCTGCCGAAGCATTGCGGCGGCGAATTCTTTTAGTCACAGCGCACCGGCGCGAAAACTTCGGACGGCCGCTGGAAAACATCTGCGCCGCCTTGCTCGACCTGGCCAAATCCTACCGAGATGACATTCATCTGATTTATCCTGTCCATCTCAACCCGAACGTACAAGAGCCAGTCTACCGGCGTCTGAGTGGAGTTCCAAACATCACGCTCACGCCGCCCCTTGAGTACCTGCCCCTCGTGCAGATTCTCAAGCGCGCCACACTTGTTCTGACCGATTCGGGCGGCCTACAGGAAGAAGCGCCGGGCTTAGGAGTACCGGTATTGGTCCTGCGCGCTGTGACTGAACGACCCGAAGGAGTCGAAGCCGGGACGGTGCGTCTGGTCGGAACTGAGCAGGAGGCCATCCTTGCGGCCGCCCGAATGTTGCTCGATTCGGAAGAAGAGCGTCAGAAAATGGCACGCGCGGTCAATCCTTACGGCGACGGCCACGCCGCTGAGCGCATCGTGGCTGCGTTAGTAGAAAGAAGCAGAGGATGAACAAGCTTGGCCTTCTCATCTTTTTTTCTGTACTCTTGGCACTTGGCCTATCACTTGTCGGCGATTACGGTCTTTCGTGGGACGAGGAAGCACGTATCGCTTATGCCCAAAGCTCGCTTGAAGCTTACCGTTGGTGGCTGGACCGTGATGTTTCGATAGACTATGGACAAATGTTTCTACGCTATTCTGGCGTATCTTTGAATCTGTTCGCCGCAGCCATAATCTCGATGATCCAAAAGCTTTCCCCTACTCTTGAAGAAGTCAACCTATGGCATTTCGCATATTTCTGTCACTTTCTCTTGGCAAGTTTCTCGCTTTACGGATTAGCCAGGCGTTGGTTCAACGTACAAACATCTTGGGCGGTCTTGCTCCTGTTCATCTCTCAGCCGCTTTTATGGGGACATGCCTTCATTAACCACACCGATATCCCCATGATGGGAGTATTCACTGCCGCAATATATGCCGGCTTCAAGCTGGCTGACCTGCGCTTCGAAGAGAACCCTCGCTGGTTAGGACAAAGTTGGCGACAACTGATGAGCCTCCCTATCTTGATAAAAAAACGATTGTTTCTCCTGATCCTCTTCTGGCTGGTTGCTTTCTTGCTTGTGCTCTTGACCGACTCCTTCCACAGCTTGGTTGAACGTTCGGTGCAAGCGATCTACTATGCAGACCCGAACAGTCTGCTTTATCAACTTTTCGCTTGGTTCGCAGCGCATCGCCAAAACATTCCTGTTGAACAATATATCCATAAAGCGCATATCTGGACCATGCGCATGGCAACAGGCTTGTTGACTTTGACTATAACAGGCATCATTGTTTACGCGCTAAGATGCACCGGCTTACTCCACCGACCCACTGGGAAGGAACTTGCAAATCTCGTCCGCATCTTTTTCCGCTTTCTGCTAGACTGGCGACTTGCGCTTGCTGGTTTGCTTTTTGGATTGACTGTCTCCAATCGCGTAATCGGTTTGCTTGCCGGCGTCATTGTCATGTTAGCCTGGTTATACCGCTCTCCTCAACAAGCCATTGCTGCCTCTTTAGCCTATAGTCTCTGGGGATTCTTAGCTCTCTATCTGACCTGGCCTTATCTTTGGACGTCACCGCTAACACGTTTTGCAGAAAGCATATCTATAACCGCACAATTTCCCTGGGAAGGAAACGTCCTCTTTAACGGTGCATACTATCCGGCCGGCAAGCTACCTATGAGTTACCTGCCGACATTGTTTCACATTCAGTTAACAGAACCTGTTTTGCTTGGGGGATATTTGGGCCTTTTCATGCTTGTCCGACAATTCCGGCAAAAAGATTGGCATGACTTCTTCCTGTATATAGGATTGGGATCGGCTTTGCCTATCGTATTGCTTACTATCGGCATCGGCGTACGTTACGACAATTTTCGTCATGTACTCTTTACGTTGCCTGGCTTGTTTTTGCTAGCCGGGATCGGGATAGAGGCCATCTTAAATAAAATTCAGCAGAAATGGCAAAGGTTGCTAATAATCCTGATACTGACTTGGCCTGGCTTAATGCCAATCATATGGCTACACCCATACCAATATGTATACTACAATGGGTTGGTGGGCTATACCAGCAATGCCTTCCGCCGCTTCGAGATGGACTATTGGCTTACCTCCTATCGAGAAGCCGCTGAATATCTCAACCAACACGCTCATCGCCATGCAAAAATACTCACCTGGGAGGGTGCACATTTGCTCCGTCAATACCTTCGAGCAGACCTGACAGTAGAAGAACAACACATGGATCCCTTACCCGCAACACACGACTACGACTATGCCGTGCTCACCACCCGTTATGATCATGACCTACTTTACCCGAAAGCCAAGACGGTTTTCGCCATCCGGCGAGGTCGGGCTATCTTTTCCGTGGTCAAAGAATTTACATCTCCTTCTTGCCCATAAAGGAAGTCAAGCAGGAAATGTTCATCACGATTAGCGTCTGGCTCTTGATAACTCTCCTAACGGGCCTCTACGGAATAGGCCTGTGGCAGCTCTTCAAGCGCTGGAGCAAGGAGAAGGATACCTCTTCGCCCTCCTGGTTTTTCTTGCTCTTTTCCGGTTTGGCTATCCTGGCTTTCCTGGGCAATCTGTTTTCGCTGTTCTTGCGTCTTCACAGCCTGACCATGCTCCTACTTCTACTTGGAGCGCTGGCAATGAGCTGGTTCTATCGCCGAGAAATTCCGCTCCTCCTGCACCAAGGCTTCCTCCGCTTAAAGCGGACACATTGGCTATTCTGGTTGGTTGGGGGAGTGATTGTATTTATCTCTCTCCTTAAAACGATTGGCCCTCCCACCAATTGGGACAGTGGACTGTATCACGCTCAAGCCATCCGATGGATGGAAAGCTATCCGACCGTGCCCGGCCTAGGCAATCTGCTAGACGAATTGGCTTTTAACTCTTCCTGGTTGACACTCAACGCCCTGTTCAGTTTTCCCTACCTGTTCGGACAATCCTTGCATGGTCTGACAGGATGGCTATTCCTAGTGATGAGTCTTTTCTTCTTGAGTAAACTGCCGCCTCTGCTAGAAGGGAAATTTTCGCTCAG
>JANWWB010000282.1 GCA_025056515.1 Anaerolineales bacterium | reverse complement strand
AAACTTGACAAGATCATCACCCAAATCCTGGAGACCAGTCGGATATTTTGGCGGGTGAACTTTTTCTTCATCCTTGCCGAACTTTATCACTTCGCCCGTGCTCATCGTAGCTTCCACTGCCAAGCCTAGACTCTGCAACTCTTTCACTAAGACACGGAAAGAAGCCGGTATGCTCGGTTCCTCAATCGGTTGCCCTTTGACAATAGCCTCATAGGTACTCACACGTCCCTGAACATCATCCGATTTGACTGTGAGCATTTCTTGGAGCGTGTAGGCCGCCCCATATGCCTCCAGCGCCCACACTTCCATTTCACCGAAGCGCTGACCACCAAACTGAGCTTTGCCTCCTAAGGGTTGCTGGGTCACTAGGGAATAGGGACCAGTTGAACGAGCATGAACCTTATCTTCAACCAGGTGATGCAGTTTGAGCACGGTCATAATGCCAACAGTGACCGGCTGATCGTAAGGTTCACCCGTTTTACCATCGCGCAGAATCTGTTTACCTAGGGTAGGAGCAGGGACATTGTATTCCAACATCACCTGCTGAACTGTCTCTGAGAGCTTGTCATCTGGTACATCTTGAATACCAAACGTCTTTAACCACAAGCGCAGACAAACTTGAATCGCTTTCTCGTCGTAGGCACTGCGTGCTTCCGGTGCGGGAATCTCGGTCGGCAAAATTTCCTCCGGAGAGATGCCTTGATCCCGCAACCATTCCACCGCTGCTGCTCGACGAGCATACGTAGCCTCATTTAAGCGGAAAACATCGTACCCTCTCTCACCCAGGAATTGCTCTAAATAGAGGCGTCGAACTTCTTCATCGTCTTCAATAGTTTCCGGGTCATAGTTTTGGGCTTTCAGCCACTCCCAGGCAGCTTTTCCGGTCTCTTTCCAAACGTAATCTACGATCCAAGCACGAGCAAGTTCCGCTTCAATTTCGCGCTCGTTAGCGCCATCAAACACCGGGGTAATCGCCCGGAAGCCAAGTTTGTGGGCAGCCCAACCCAAGTGAACTTCCAAAACTTGGCCGAGATTCATGCGACCAGGCACGCCTGTTGGATTCAAGATGATATCAACCGGCGTTCCGTCTTCAAGCATCGGCATATCTTCTATCTTGACAACGCGCGAGACAACGCCTTTATTCCCATGTCGCCCAGCCATCTTATCGCCAGCGGTAATTTTACGCCGCTGAGCTACATAGACTCGTACCATCATATCCACACCAGCGGACAAGTCGACGTTGTCTTCGCGAGTAAAAACTTTCACATCGACAACTTTACCGCGTTCGCCATGCGGCATGCGCAGTGAAGTATCTTTAACATCCCGTGATTTTTCACCAAAAATAGCGCGTAGTAATCGTTCTTCGGGTGTCAGCTCTTTCTCCCCCTTAGGGGTAATCTTGCCAACCAGGATATCGTTTGGGCCTACTTCAGCACCAATACGAATGATACCCCTTTCGTCGAGGTCTTTAATCGCGTCTTCACCCACGTTGGGAATATCTCGAGTAATCTCTTCGGGACCTAGCTTCGTGTCGCGCGCCTCAACCTCGTATTTCTCGATATGTACAGAAGTAAACCGGTCTTCCTGGACAAGACGCTCAGAAATAACAATTGCGTCTTCGAAGTTGGCTCCCTCCCAGGACATGAAAGCGACCACAACGTTCTGACCAAGCGCTAATTCTCCATTGCTTGTAGAGGACGAATCGGCAATGATGTCGCCGCGCTTGACGACCTGACCTTTGATGACAGCAGGACGTTGGTCAATGCAGGTAGACTGGTTGGAGCGTTGGTATTTACGCAGGTTATAGGTGCACAAATTTCCATCTTTCTCTCGCACTACAATCTTAGAACCGGTCACTGAAACAACATCACCATCTGCCTCGGCCACGACAACCTGTCCCGAATCAAGAGCAGCATAGCGCTCCATGCCGGTAGAGACGAGAGGCACTTCCGGACAAACCAGTGGAACGGCTTGTGCCTGCATGTTTGACCCCATCAAGGCGCGGTTCGCATCATCGTGTTCCAGGAAAGGTATCAAAGCCGCACTGACGCCTACCACCTGATGAGGGGCAATGTCCATGTAATCGACGTTTTCCGGCGGCACAAAGGGATAACTTGAATGATATCGGCAAGCAATCCGCGAACCGACGAACTCGTTATACTCATTCAAAACCGCATTCGATTGTGCGATGACATACTTATCCTCGGCATCCGCCGACAAGTACTCGTACTCCCTGGAAACGAACGGCACAATGGCGATCTCACGTTGGAGCTTAGAGATGATTTGGAACATCTTTTCGTCAATCCGTTCGCCAGCCGCAAACAGGACTTCTCCGGTTTGGGGATCGGTGATAGGCTCGCGCAAGGCACGTCCAATCAAGGCAGGATTGTCGCAGGGCAGTCGTTTAATGACTTTCCAATAGGGTGTCTCAATAAATCCATATTCATTCACGCGAGCAAAGGTCGCCAAACGACCAATGAGACCAATGTTGGGACCCTCAGGAGTTTCAATCTGACAAATCCGCCCGTAGTTCGAGTGATGGACATCGCGGACATCGAAGCCTGCTCGT
>JANWWB010000219.1 GCA_025056515.1 Anaerolineales bacterium | reverse complement strand
GCTGGCTGTGGAAGTCGTCACCTTGCCGATTTACAGTTTCTTATATAACATGAACTTATTCCGTCCGGGGTTCTTGCTGGTGATTCTGCTTGGTTCGATTGGCTATGCGGGCGCAGGGACGCTTTTGGCCAGCATGGCTGTTCAGACTCGCACGCGTGATGCACTTTTGCCCATTTTGCTTTTTCCTGTCATTATTCCACTTTTACTTGCGCTCATGCGCGCGAGCGGCGGCTATCTACAGGGTTTGACAACGAGCGATGTGCGCGTTTGGCTGAACCTCATCCTTGTATATGATGTGGTCTTTCTAACAGTAGCATATATGGTGTTTGGTTTTGTAGTGGAAGAATAACTCGCTCATTTACCTGTGACGAAGTCGGCCACAGCAGATAGATCAATCTCTTTTGGAGGAATATCAAGATGCCATCTCAACCTAAAGCTCTTAAAGGATTAATGCTCGTTTCCGCTCTCTTGTTTTTTGCTTCCTTGGGGATGATCTTTCTTTATGCTCCGCTGGAAGCGGTCATGAATTACGTCCAAAAGATCTTTTATTTTCACATTGCAACTGCATGGGTCGGAATGCTTGGATTCATGGTTGCTTCTGTTGCCGGGATTGTGTATTTAGCCAAAAAAGACTTGACATGGGACGTGGTTGGCACGGCGGCGGTGGAAATCAGCTTAGTGTTCTTTTTCATCGCCATCGTGAGCGGTTCAATTTGGGCACGTCCTACCTGGGGTACTTGGTGGACATGGGATGCTCGTCTGACAACTGCGGCGATTTTAGAGATGATTTACGTCGCCTATCTCATGCTTCGCCAAGGCATTGAAGACCCTGAACGGCGCGCCCGTTTTGGCGCAATTTATACCTTAGTTGGCGGTTTGAGCGTCCCCGTGACTTTCCTCTCGATACGTCTCTGGCAGACCATCCATCCGGCTATTATTGGCACCCAAAGCGCTCAAGCGCAAGGTGGCTTTGGGATGACTCCGCCGATGTTACATACGATGTTCTTCTCTCTGATCACATTTTCGGTGATTTTTGTAACCTTGCTTTGGTTTCGCATTCGCCTAGGCAGGTTGGCCAGCCAATTGGAGGCTTTGAAACAAAATCGCCCTGAATAAGGAGAAGCTATGATTCCTTATGAAACTTCGCTCAAGTTCATGATAGGTGGCTATGCGGTCATGTTTTCTATTCTTGTCATCTATTTCGTGAGTTTGTGGGTGCGCTGGAGAAACTTAATACGTGAGTGGCAAGCTTTGCAAGAAGAGCAAGAAAACTAACTCTCCTATTGCTTGCGAACTCTTGAAGCGCGATGTTTTGTATAAATACGCTTCAGAAATCTGTGTCATTCAGGTATAATTATCCTGCCCCACACCATAACACTCTAATTTATCCAGAAGGAGGAGAAAGTTGAAAGCGAAACTGCTCTTTGCCCTATCCCTGCTGGTCATTGCCAGCCTGATTTTGGCAGCTTGTCAGCCAAAAACTGAGACACCTGTGGCAACGGAGCCGCCTGGAACAACCGAAGTACCTGCCACACCCGTAGCCACAGAACCGCCTGCTCCCTTTACCCCGCGCGTTTTGGAAGCGCCCAATTGTGATTACGGTGGTGTCTTCAAACGGATTGCGGCGGTAGATGAGTACACGGTTGTCTTTGAACTGTGCCGTCCCGATCCAGCTTTCCTCTCTAAGATTGCCTTTACGGCGTTCTCCATCTTCCCCGAGGAATGGATTGAGCGGACGGCCGGCAGCGGTCAGCGCACGCTAGAGGGTCTAGAAGCGCCTGTCGGTACCGGTCCGTTTAAACTGGTCAAGTGGAACCGCGGTGATAGCATTGTCTTTGAAGCCAATCCTGACTATTGGGGTGAAAAACCGGCTTACAAGACCTTGGTCTTCCGCTGGTTGAGCGAATCGGCAGGACGCTTGCTTGAACTGCAGGCTGGCACGGTAGACGGCATTGACAACGTCGGCCCGAATGACTTTGCTGTTGTCAAGGGCGACCCGAATCTGCAGTTGATTGAGCGCCCAGCGCTGAACGTCTTCTACATCGGTATGACCAACACCTTCAAGCCGTTTGATGATGTCCGTGTTCGCAAGGCGCTTGCGATGGGGATTGATCGCCAACGCATTGTGGACAACTTCTACCCGGCCGGCTCGTCGGTGGCTAATTTCTTTACGCCATGCGCGATCCCGAACGGTTGCGTTGGTGAACCGTGGTATGCCTTCGATCCCGAGAAAGCCCGCTCGCTTCTAGCCGAGGCAGGCTTCCCGAACGGATTCTCAACCAAGCTATACTATCGTGATGTTGTGCGCGGCTATCTGCCTGAACCTGGAAAGGTTGCTGAGGAAATCCAGGCGCAGCTCAAGCAGAATCTCAACATCAACGTTGAAATCGTGGTGATGGAATCCGGCGCATTTATCGAGGAATCTACCGCCGGTCGCTTGGATGGTCTGTACTTGCTTGGGTGGGGCGCTGACTATCCGCACGTCACCAATTTCCTGGACTTCCACTTCAACCCGTCTAATCCTCAGTTTGGTCAGCAATCTCCGACCTATTATGAGAAACTGGCCGAAGCGGCCAAGATAGCTGACCCCGAAAAGGCGCGTCCTTTGTATGAGGCAGCCAACAACGCTATCCGTGAATTTGTCCCGATGATTCCGGTGGCGCATGGCGGTTCAGGCGTTGCCTATCGTGCCGATGTCGTTGGTGCGCATGCTAGCCCGCTCGGCAACGAATATTTTGCTGCTGTTAAACCCGGCAACCGTGATACGTTTGTCTGGATGCAGAACGCTGAGCCGATTAGCCTCTTCTGCGCCGACGAAACCGATGGCGAGTCTCTGCGTGCCTGCGAACAGGTCCTAGAAGCGCTCTATGCTTATGAGGTTGGCGGCGTGACGGTCAAACCGGCGTTGGCCGAAAAGTGTGAACCCAACG
>JANWWB010000176.1 GCA_025056515.1 Anaerolineales bacterium | reverse complement strand
CCTTCGGCCTTCATTGCTGCATTGGATGCAGGAGAAATGTCCCTCTTGGTTACAGCAGGTACTTTTCCTCCCCCTACAGAGAGCGACCTAAACGCTGCCCTACAAATCATCCACGAAAACGGCCATGAACGCCGCGAATATCTTTGGGGCAAGTATTGGATTTTCCCTCTCTATCACCAATCAGAAAGCTTGGACGGTACGCCCTCGCTTCTAGGCATCCTAGGAGCCGCACACGGAGATCAAAAGACCCTCACCGACGAACAACGCCAAGCGCTGAACTTGCTCCTGCAGCGCGGCGCGCTGGCGCTCAACGACCGCTTGCTGCAGCAACGCGTCTTTCGCTCGCTTGAAGACCTGCGCTCACAAGTGGACATGTTCCAGCGTCTGCGCGCTCTTGGCCGGTACGATAGCAAAACCTCCTTGCTCCAGGACGTCTTACCGCCCGAATCTGATTTGGCTTCTTGGGTCAAAGACGCTCTGACACACTATTGGGGAGGGCCTAAGCTGACCCAAAGCCCGCTTCTCCAACTCCAAGTCGTCCAGGACGCCATCCGCCAACATGGCGATAACCCTGCTAATGCACTGCGCGCCGTGCTCCGCCTAGCACTTGATAGCGTCAAACCGGAAGGAGAACGCCGGTTCACCGCCGAGTGGATTTTATTTAATATCCTTGAAATGAAATTTATCGAAGGACGCAAAGTACGTGAGGTGGCCAATCGCTTAGCCATGTCCGAAGCTGACCTATACCGTAAACAGCGCGTGGCCATTGAACAAGTAGCGCGCGTCCTGCTTGATATGGAACGTGAGCACCAGAAAAGTAAGCAAGAAAGGGGAACAAAATGATGGCTACACGAGCAATCGAACCTGATTTTCCTCCCCTCGACGAGGGCTGGTGGGCCTCGGTGCTTGCCGAAGATGAATTACGTTTCGTCTCCGGCAAACCTGCCGCTCCGGCTCCTTCCTCGGGCAACATCCGAGTCAATTGGGCGTTGGCTATGCAAATCTTCCAGCGCGACGAGATCCTAACCCTACAGGTGGTTGACTATAACCGCGGTGGTTTGCTTGTCCAAGGAGAAGCATTAAGCGGTTTTGTCCCTTGCTCGCACTTGATCGAGCTTCCACCCCAAGCCACACCAGAACAGCGAGAGCGTTGTTTTCAGTCCTATGTAGGCCGTCTTTTGAAATTGAAGATCATCGAATGTGTGCCTCAAGAGGAACGATTGGTATTTTCTGAACGTGCCGCGCGCGCCGAGCCTGGGAAACGGCCTCTCTTATTTGGAACGTTACAAGCCGGTCAAATAGTCACCGGTGTCATCACAAACATCACCAACTTTGGCGCCTTTGTAGATCTTGGCGGCGTAGAAGGATTGATTCACCTTTCTGAACTCTCTTGGGGGCGTGTCTCCCATCCCAGCCAAATTGTACAGATCGGACAGACCGTGCAGGCCTTGGTTCTAGAAGTCGCGCCCGAACGATGTCGGATTGCCTTGAGTCTCAAACGTTTGCAACCGAATCCCTGGGAAACAGCAGAAAGCCGCTACCCTCTCCATGCAGTAGTCTCCGCAGAAATTACCGACATCGTCCCCTATGGCATTTTTGTCCGACTGGAAGAAGGATTAGAAGGGCTTGTACACAATTCTGAACTTGTCCTGCCCAAAGGCACCACCGTATCCGAATACTTCCACGTCGGTCAACGAGTCCAGGTGCGGATTATTCAAATGGACGCTGCCCGTCAACGGTTGGGCCTTTCGATGAGACTCCTCAATTGAAAAGCCAACATGGCCGTTCCTCGCTCTTCTCCCGCCGAACAACCACCTGAACGTCGAGATTGGTTAGACCATCTCTTGCGTCTGCAAACGCATTTTGGACGTTTTGTGTGGGACATTCTCGGACTGGTCTCACTCGCACTCGCCCTGATGACTTTTCTCGGCTTGCTCAACCTTTCGCAGGGCGAATGGATGACATGGTGGGTAAACATTCTGCGGATGAGCTTCGGCTGGGGAAGCATCTTTGTCATTCTCAGTCTGGCAGTCTTTGGTCTATACGCCCTCAGCCGCTCTCGGCATGCTGTTGCAATTCCTTGGGGACGAATCATCGCCTTGGAACTGTTTGCCTTTCTTTCGCTGGCCGTGCTGGCCATGTTGAGCGGCAATCGTCTTTCGCTGGCGGAAGCTGGGCAGTGGGGGGGACGCGTGGGATGGGCACTTTCCTCCATGTTGGCAGAGGTCCTCGGTCCGGTCTGGAGCGGTGCGCTGTTGCTCTTGTTGTGGATACTATCCCTCGTGGGTGCTTTTGACTTATGGAAATTTGTCGAACGATGGATTCTTGAAGAGGCAGGTGAGGCACCCCTTCCTGGCTTGGTGAGCAGCGCGACCTCTCGGGAACAAGAGACCTCCTCCGCCGGTCCTTCTCCTTCACCTGCTTCTTCAGCCTCCAAAGCACCTCCGCAAGCGCGGCCTCTTCCTCCGGAATATCGCAAGAATTTCAAAATTCCCGAACGGCAAGAGCGTTCTACAGAGTCCCGTCCACGGAGCGAAGACTTGCCCCCTCTTAACCTACTCATGGATGAACAAGGAATTCGTCCGGACGAACGCACGATCAATCAGACCGCTGGTCTGATTGAAAAAACCTTGGCCGAATTCGGCATTCCGGCTAAAGTGATTGGCTTTCGAATTGGACCCACAGTGACCCAGTACGCCGTTCAGCCCGGCTTCATCCGCAAAGGTAACGAGGAAGACGCCCAACAAATGAAAGTGCGCGTGGCACAGATTGCGGCGCTCCAAAAAGATTTAGCGCTGGCGCTGGCCGCAGAACGATTGCGAATCGAAGCGCCGGTGCCCGGTCGAAATTACGTCGGTATTGAAGTCCCAAATGCCCGCTCGGCGCTTGTGCGCTTACGCCCTCTCTTGGAAAGCGAGGCTTTCAACCGCCTTCATTCGCCTCTAGCCATCGCGCTTGGCCGGGATGTCTCTGGCAATCCTTTGGTCGCCGACCTGACGCGAATGCCGCATCTCTTGGTGGCCGGGACAACCGGCTCGGGCAAATCTGTCTGCTTGATCGCCCTGGCAACGTGTCTGGCGATGAACAACTCGCCAGAAGAACTGCGAATGGTTATGATTGATTCAAAAATGGTGGAGCTTATCCGCTTTAACGGCCTGCCACATCTCTATGGCAAAGTCGAGACGGATATCCAGCGCATCCTAGGCGTCCTGCGTTGGGTGGTTGTGGAAATGGAGCACCGCTACCAGTTGCTCGAAGCAGCCAAAGCGCGTGACATCGATGCCTACAACCGCCGTCTCTCGCGCCGTAAGGAAGCACACCCCTTGCCACGGATTGTCGTCATCATTGATGAATTAGCTGATTTGATGATGTCTGCTCCAGACCAGACCGAACATAACCTGGTTCGCCTGGCCCAGATGGCGCGCGCCACAGGCATTCACCTAGTTGTTGCTACCCAACGCCCCAGCACCGATGTCGTGACCGGCCTAATCAAAGCTAATTTTCCAGCACGGATCGCTTTTGCCGTTGCCTCGCATGTCGATAGTCGTGTTATCCTTGACCTGCCCGGCGCCGAAAATCTGCTTGGTCGTGGTGATATGCTCTTCTTGAACCCAGAAGTTGGCAATCCTATCCGCGCTCAAGGTGTCCTAGTCAACGACCAAGAAATAGAGCGGTTGATTGCCTACTGGCAAAAGGTCAGACCACCGCGTGAAGCTCCTCCGCCATGGGAAACCATGGTACATGCTCCTGATGACAAGACTGGTGATGATGTACTTCTTGAACGCGCCATTACCTTGCTCAAAAAGGAACGACGTGCCAGCGCTTCCCTTTTACAACGCAAGCTCAACATCGGCTACCCGCGCGCAGCACGGTTGCTCGACCAATTAGAAGAAATGGGCGTGGTTGGCCCCGCTGTGGGCGCTGGCCGCGAGCGCGAAGTATTGCTAGAACCCGATGAAAACAATGGGGAAAACGGAGAAACTTAAAACGCGACTTACATCAACGTTAAGCAAACGCAAAGTCTATCATCCTGCCTTTGTGGTATGATTGCTCCGTTTGATCAGGCTCTTTCACAGAGGAAAACTATGGAACTTTCACAGACATCTTCCAAAGAAAAAAAGAGCTTCTCCGACAAAATGCGCATCTGGTTTCGTTGGTATTACCAACCGATCGCTGCATTTTTGAACCGTCTGGGAGTCCGTCCCAATACGGTGACCATTTTTGGCCTTATCGGTACGATTGGCGTCGCCATCCTGATTGCTTCCGGTGAGATGACCTGGGCCGGCATCCTCTTACTGATTATGGGACCGGTAGACGCCTTGGATGGCGCCTTGGCACGTCTGCGCAATGAGGCCAGCGATTGGGGAGCTTTTGTCGATTCGGTCACCGACCGCTACTCAGAACTGCTCATCTTCGGCGGTTTTCTAATCTATTACTTGCTTGAAGTCAACCCCACCGGCATCTTGTTGACTTACCTCGCCGCAGCAGGTTCCGTATTGGTCTCTTACGTCAAAGCTCGTGCAGATGCTTCTCGCCTGAATGCCAATGTGGGAATTCTGACCAGAGTCGAACGCTATCTTGTTCTTATCCCTGGTTTAGTGTTCAACTTTCCGCTGGTGGCATTGGTGATCATTGCCATTTTCGCTAACTTCACCGCCCTCCAGCGCATCTTAAGTGCTCGAGCTGACGCACACAGGCGCATGAAACAATCACAGGAGCAAAACCATGCCTAGTGGATTCGATATCCCCATTCCTTTTCTCAACACCACCTTTCACATCTATTATTATGGGATTCTCATCACCCTCGGCGTCATTGCAGCCGCCTTGTTAACGACAAGAGAGGCCAAGCGTCTTGGCATCAACCCAGACTATGTATGGGATGCGCTGTTCTGGGTTGTGCTAGCAGGAATTATCGGAGCGCGCTTATGGCATATCTTCACCCCTCCACCTTCGATGGTCGAACAAGGCATTACAACTATGTATTACCTGACACACCCTTTGGACTTGATCAACATCCGCCAAGGTGGATTGGGAATCCCAGGGGCAGTCATCGGCGGAGCCATTGCTCTGTGGTTCTACTGCCGCAAGAAAAAACTCCCCTTCCTCACCCTGGCCGATTCGGCGGCGCCTGGGGTAGCACTGGCACAAGCTATCGGTCGCTGGGGCAATTATTTCAATCAGGAAGTGTATGGACTCCCAACCGACCTACCTTGGAAAATCTACATTGACCCACTTCATCGCGTCCCGGGCTACGAAAATTACGAATATTTCCACCCGCTCTTTCTGTACGAATCGATTTGGAACCTGCTTAACATGGCACTTCTGCTCTTTGCTGCTCGGCGTTTCCAAACTCGGCTCAAGCCGGGCGACCTTTTTTACTTCTATTTTACTTTCTATGCCATCGGTCGCTTTGCTCTCGAATTCCTTCGTCTGGATGCTGCCCAAGTGGGTGGCATTAATTTCAATCAAGCATTCATGCTTGTGC
>JANWWB010000172.1 GCA_025056515.1 Anaerolineales bacterium | reverse complement strand
TTGTGCGCTGAGATCAAAAAGCAGATTCCGCAATTCGTTTATATAGAAGCGCCGGTGGGTGAAGACCCGGACAAGCGCGATTACATCGTCTCGAACGCGAAGATTGAGCGTACGGGATTCAAGCCATGTTTCTCACTCGCAATGGGAATTCGCGAACTGATCAAAGGCTATACCCTTCTACGAAATAACAGATACGCAAACGCATGAGGATTGGCTGTATGAATAGCCTCAGGCAAGGCGTGCTGGTTCACATTCACGATATTTTCCTGCCCGACGAGTATCCGGAACACTTTGATCGTTTGTATTACAACGAGCAGTATATGCTGGCAGCTTTCCTGCTATACAACGACTTATGGGAGCCACTGGTGCCCTTACACTTTCTGCACCAAAAGGGCATTTTGCCCGGCGATGGCGGCTCGTTCTGGATGAGGCGTGTCAGATAAGACCTGAGCATGTCAAGATTTATCCTAATTGACCAATCCATTATTGACTTGAGTGGCCACCACTATGAATACGCGGTGAGGGTCCTGAGCGCCGCGGAGCGAGCCGGTTACACCCCCGTCCTGGCCACCAATCGCCGGTTTAAGCCATTATTAGCGCCATGGCGCGTGTATCCGGTGTACCGTTATGGCTTTTGGTTTCGCCTAACCGAGCCGCGTCTTTCACGAGTCCTCCGAGCCTGGCTTACATCTCTACGGCAGTTGTCCTTACGGCTGAAGTATGAGTTGATCTTCTCACCGCTGGGTTTGCTCTGGGTGAATCGACACGCTCCCGTTGAGTTTCTAAAACTTGTACAGGCTCCCAGCCTGTTTAGCCTCTTGCTTCTTGCACTTGGGTTCTACTGGCCAAAGGTGCTTGGGGCCGGGTTCCGGCTATTGTGGGCGGCTGTCCCATTTCGGAGCTATATTAAGGGTCTGTACGCTGGCCTTGTTCAGTTTCTCAAAGCGCTCTTGCGCCCATTCATTCTTGTGCTTCGACCATCGGAGGATGTGTTGCGCTGGTTAGCCAAGCAACGCAAGAAGCAGGCCTTTGGTGAAGATACGCTGCGCCTTTTTCGTCAGGTACATCTACGGGAGGGTGACGTGGTTTTCATTCCTACTTTGGATGAGGCAGAGATGCTTGGGTTGCTGAACTATTTCCGCCGAGACCCCCGCTCCAAACTGGCGTCCTGGCATCTTCTCTTCCGCCGCAACATCTATTCAGGCCGCGATCCGGAGTACAGTACCCAGGATGAGAGCCTGCGTCCTTTGCGGAACGCTTTCCGTTACTTTCAGCAACAGCTTGCCGGTCAAGATGTTCACTTCTATACCGACACCAAGCAATTGACCGCCCAATATAACCGGCTTGGGAGCGTAATTTTCCACACCTTGCCCATCCCCGTCGGTGAAGACTATAGCGTGCCTTCTTCTCCACAGGACGGTCATGTCCCGCTCTGCATTGCATATGTTGGTGATGCTCGAAGCGAAAAGGGCTATCATTTTCTTCCGCATATTGTCCAAGACCTATGGGATAATTACATGGCGCTCGGACGAGTTAGGTTTGTCATTCAGTCAAATTACAACTCACCACAGGGCGAGCCTGCAGCAGTAGTAGCTCGCGCTCAATTGCAAAGCTTCCCATGCGACAAGGTCAATCTCATACTGAACCCGCTTTCAACTGAAGCATACCGAGATTTGGTGTTGGGCAGCGACGTTATCTTGATTCTCTACGACCGCGACAACTATTACGCTCGCAGTTCGGGCATCTTCGCGGAGGCGCTTGTGGCCGGCAAGCCGGTCGTTGTTCCGGCGGGAACCTGGATGGCGCTTCAGCTGGAGCCGTTTATCTATCAGTATCACGAACAGGTGCGGCAAACAGAAACTATCGTGCGCACGCGCTTGGGGCAGCATCTCCGGTGGTGCAGACCAGGCGCAACTGAAACTATTACAACAGAAGATGGCTCTCTCGTGCTGAGCGGCGAAGCCATACTTTTCTGCTGGCTGGCGGCCCCAACCTCTGCGACTCATCTTTTGCTGACATTTCGCCAAAGAGGGGAACCGCTCGGCCACTTTACTCAGATTTCCATCGAACAACTAGATCGTTCGGGTGATTCAGTGGCACAAAAGATGGCGGTGGTGGGTGGAGGGACATATCCTAGTTCCCTAATGGTCTCACTCGAACCACAGGCCTGGCGCATCAAGCTCGGTCTGCGAAACGCTTTCTCGCTAAATCCGTTGGAAATTTGCGACCTACGAGTGGATTTCCTCAGCGTTGGTTATGATTTGCCTCTGAGCGCAATAGGGGTGGTCTACTCCGACCCCGAAGAGATTTCTAAATGCTGCCGGGAAATCGTTGACCATGTGGCTCATTACCGCGCCTGGGCAAAGATGTTTTCTGAGAAATGGGCGGCCTATCACAACCCTGTATGTCTGTTAGAGCACCTAGTGAATTACACACGAGAAACCAAGCAGACGGCGCCAGTGAGTCTTAGCTTGCCCAATCAACTATTTTTGCAATGAATCCGGTGATGAAATGAAGAGAAATCATCCTGTAATTGTGGGGGTGTCCGATGTAAGTGTTGGATATGGAAGTCCGCAGCTACCGGCTCTCATGCGTTCTCTGCTGACGGTCTATCCCGGCTCGATTGGATATCTGCTTGAGCCGGATCAATCTGAGCGTATGCCTTACCCGGATCTGTTTCCGGAATTTCAGCTGTTGCGCCTGTCCACGCATTTTCATCCTTTCAGCATGGCTGGCATAATTGAGTACAACCTGCAAGTGATCCGAGAGGTCAACCGACTATGTCCCCAAATACTTGTACTCTCTTCTCCGCTGGTTGTGCCCGTGCTATGGAAGCTACGCTTCCGACCTAGAGCGACGATTTACTATATGTTAGAGTCGCTTACCTACTATGCGCAGACTTATCGCCATTTTGGTCCGTTCGTCCGTGAACTCACCCGTAGTGTTGCCTCGCAGATTGATCTGGTGATTTTCCCAGAGGAAAACCGAGCAGTCGCGGATGTAGTTTCTGGTGGGTTAAACAACGTCCCCATGGCGATCGTGTACAACGCTGTGAATCCGCCACAATCAGCAGAGAGAATCCTGCCGGCCACCCATCGGTTCCGCCGCCTACTATATAGCGGTACAATTCAGCGCGGGTTGACGTTTGCTGAATACTTTCTGCACACTGCAATCCGTCCATTGCCGATTGACCTTTATGGATTGATCGAGGGCCCAGATAAACAGGAGCTGCTATCGGCCTTGCTGACAATTAGCGGTAACGTCCACTATCGGGGATATGTCAATGCGGCCGAGCTGGGAAGTTTGCGCAAGCGCTATATTTTCTCTCTGGTAATGTGGGCACCGACGAACGATAATCAACTATATGCCTGCCCGAACAAATTCTTCGAAGCCATTGCCGATGGCGTACCGCCTATTACCACCCCGCATCCACAGAGCAAACTGTTGATCAAGCGTTACCAGTGTGGAATCTTAATGAGAGACTGGTCGTTTGAGTCCTTTTATGCTGCTGTTCAGCGGGCACTTAGCCTTTTTGGCACGGAGCGCTACGAAGAGATGGTTGAGAATTGCCGAAGAGCGGTAAAGGCTGAGCTAAACTGGGAAGCTCAATTT
>JANWWB010000153.1 GCA_025056515.1 Anaerolineales bacterium | reverse complement strand
CTATCGGTGGTATTGCATGAGTACGGTCACGCTCTGACTGCCCGCCGCTACGGCATCAAGACGCGCGATATCACCCTGTTACCCATCGGCGGCGTTGCCCGCCTGGAGCGCATGCCCGACAAGCCGATTCAGGAACTGTGGGTGGCGCTGGCTGGCCCGGCCGTCAACGTGGTCATTGCTGCTGTCCTGTTCACCTATCTCGTCCTGAGCCGCAGCCTGGTCCCGCTTCCCAGCTTGCCGCTGACCGGTGGACCTTTCTTGGAGCGGCTGATGGTAGTCAACCTGTTCCTGGTTGGCTTCAACTTGCTGCCGGCCTTCCCGATGGACGGTGGACGGGTTCTGCGGGCGCTCTTGGCCCTCCGCCTGGATTATGTTCAAGCGACTCAAATTGCGGCGACGATCGGCCAAGGCATGGCTTTCCTATTTGGGATTATCGGTCTGTTTAACAATCCCTTCTTGCTCTTCATTGCTTTGTTTGTCTGGATTGGTGCTCAGCAAGAAGCGAGCATGGTGCAGATGAAATCCGGCCTAAGCGGCATTCCTGTTTGGCGCGCTATGATGACGGAATTTAAGACTCTCTCCCCTTACGACCGCCTCTCTCAGGCCGTCGCCTATCTCCTAGCGACCCCTCAACAGGATTTTCCGGTTGTGGAGGATGGACGCGTAGTAGGCGTTTTGACACGCACGGATTTAATCCGTGCCCTTGCCCAGCATGATGAGTCGGTATTGGTCGGCGCTATCATGCGTCGCGACTTCGAAAGCGTCCATCCAGGCGATATGCTCGAAGCCGCTCTCGGACGCCTTCAAGCTTGCGATTGCCATGTGTTCCCGGTTGTCCAGGAAGGTGTGCTCGTTGGATTACTGAATTCTGAAAATATCGGCGAGTTTCTGATGTTGCAATCTGCTCTCGAGCGCCGCCCTGCCCGCTAAACATCCCTCAACTTTCCGAGCTCTTTGACTGCTTGACGTCTAACTCCTTGACTATGCTTCACCGCCTCATTCGCCGTCAATTCCTACCCGCTCCGATCGAACGCGTCTGGCCTTATTTTGCTACCCCGGCTAACCTGAATGAGATGACACCATCCGACTTAGACTTTGAGATCGTTGCCGGAGGTGAGCCACCAATGTATCCGGGCCAGCTCATTGAATATCGTGTCCGCTTTCTGCCCCTTTTCCGCTCTCTTTGGCTTACCGAGATTCGTCACGTGGTTGAAAAGCGCTACTTTGTAGATGAGCAACGTCTGGGTCCCTATCGCTTTTGGTACCATGAGCACATTTTCGAGCCAACACAGGGTGGGGTGTGGATGACTGATCGCGTCACCTATGCTCTACCGTTTGGAATCCTAGGAGAATCTCTTCATTTCCTCTGGATTCGTCGCAAGTTGGAACATATCTTTGATTTTCGTCGCCAGAAGATGATTGAAATCTTTGGACCTGAACCTGTCGACAAACCTAATTCTCTTGGATGATTGGAGAAAGACTGTGAAACCGATGGAACGCAATATCTTGACTCAATTCTTCGGCAAACTTCTGCCGCTTTTCCCGCCGCGTGCTGAGGCCTTCCTCAAACACGCCCGTGTGGAAGATTTGCAACATGTCAACTTCCGCTACATTTTTACTGTGGAAGGCATGACGGAAATCAGCCATATCATTGAGAATTTCGTACTGGCTAATCCCCGCACGGCGGATATGCACGTCTCGTTTCAGATGTTCTCACGCTTTGCCGACCAAGCGGAGCGCTATCAGGAGTTGGCCAAAGCCGTTGAAGGGCTCTGGCTCTACGGCGTCCCGGATGTCCCGCCGCCACAATTGCCTCGCACCACCATTGTGGATACCAGCGGCACGCCCCTGGAACGTTATTGGTTTGTCATCGCTTATGGTCCGGGCGTCCATATGACCTTGTTGGCGGAAGAAGTCTCTCCTGAAGACCGTTTCCCCAATGAACCACGCATGTACGAGGGCTTCTACACTTTCGACCCGAACTTTGCCTACAAGGTGATCGACGTGCTTCATATGCTTTTCCCAGAACAAGTGCGCCAGCCTGTGCCTCCGGAACTGCTGTAGTTACGTTCTGATCGAGAAGAGAGTCTATGGCCTTTTTTCGCTCTTTGATCAGGCGGGGTATGCTAACTTCCGTGACCACCCTGCTGATTGTCACCTTCACTGCCGTGGCTTTAGCCTGGGCGGGTAGTCAGGGAGGGATGACTCTGAACGAGATTCCAGTCTTTGCCTTGGCCATAGGATTGGCTTTCGTCATCAACTTGCTTGCCTTTGTGCCAGCTTTCCTTCTTCAAACCGAAATCTTTTTCGATTTGACCGGCAGCCTAACTTTTCTCGTCGTCCTTGCATTTGTGGTTCTTGCGGTCTGGCGTCTCGCTCCTCCGGATGCACGTGCCTGGCTCTCTGTGGCATTGACCATCACTTGGGCGATACGTTTGGGCGTATTCCTCACCCTCCGCATTCGTCGAACGGGGAAGGATGCTCGCTTTGATGAGCTTAAACGTTCGTTGCTTCGCTTCCTCCTGACCTGGATGATGCAGGCACTTTGGGTCTCGTTTACGCTTGCGCCTGTCTTGGTGATGCTGACAACCCAGAATCGCAAGCCTTTCGATGGTTTTGCCCTGCTGGGTCTCCTGCTGTGGGTGGTTGGCTTTCTTATCGAGGTCGTCGCCGATGTCCAAAAAAGCCGCTTTTGCGCTGATCCGTCTAATCAAGGGAAATTCATCCAGACAGGCTTATGGTCTCGCTCTCGCCATCCGAACTACTTTGGAGAGATTCTCCTCTGGCTTGGGATGACCACCATTGCCTTGCCGGTTTTGCAAGGTTGGCAGTGGGTGGTGGCTCTGACGCCGTTGTTTGTCGCCCTACTCCTGATTCGCATCAGCGGCGTCCCCCTCTTAGAACGGCGCGCCGAGGAGCGGTGGGGCGCTTTGCTTGAATATCAGGAATATAAACGCCGAACACCACTCCTGATACCGCGTTTGTGGTAAGAAGAAAGGCTATCCGATGCGCCTCGGTTATCCCTGTGTCTCGCTCTTGCTTGGGCGGACGACCAACCACGATTGCACCCTGCGCACGGCCACGCCAGAGCACCTGCGTGCTCTCATCGCCCAAAACCTGGCCGACTTGCGTGCCATACTCGAGCACAATCTCTCGAACGGCTGGTTGATGTTCCGTATCGGCTCCAGCATCATCCCCTTTGCCTCGCATCCGGTCAATACGCTCGATTGGCAGAGCGAGTTTGGCCAGGAATTGGCCGAAATCGGTCAGTTTGCCCGTCAGCACAACATGCGCCTTTCCTTTCACCCTGGGCAGTACACCGTCCTCAACACCCCAGACCCGGCCATCCTGGAGCGGGCCAAGGCCGAGATTGCCTACTCTGCCGCCTTCCTCGATGCGCTGGGGATGGACCTCTCCTGCAAGATCGTCGTCCACCTCGGCGGCGTATACGGCGA
>JANWWB010000103.1 GCA_025056515.1 Anaerolineales bacterium | reverse complement strand
GCGCCAAATCGGGTAATTTGGCCGTTCAGTAAGAGTAAACGAAGAGGGATCAATGACTTCCATGCGACCTTCAACTTGAATCCGTGTGTATTGTCCGGCGGGTACTATTCTTGTGAGGACACCGGCAAAAAGCATCAGGGCAAAGATAATCGCTACAGCTTGGAAAAAGGCTTTTTGGCTAATTTGAACGCCTGATTTTTCTTGGCTCATCGGACACCTCGAGATGGTTGGTTTATGTAAGTGTAAGAGATTCCGGTTGGCTTGTCAAAGAGGAAAATCTGAAGTTCGGGTGTGAATAGGACAAATACCGTCAGTGCCGAAAGCTATGTGTCTTGCAGATTTCGAAAGGTTTGGTCTTTTCTTGGCAGTTCTCAATTTGAAATCCACTCTTGATTGTGCTAAAGTATAGACAAGAGAGATTTGGTCGTTTGAGAGGAGGTCGTTATGAATGCCTACTCCGATGTTTCTAAGACCATCTTGGTTGCCGACGATGGTTCGGACTTTGCCCGAGCGGCGATTGAATTCGTTGGCCGTTTGCTGAAGCCGGAGACCTGTAGCGTGTTTGTCTTGCGCACGTTTAGTTCTCAGCAGGCAACGGAGTTGGGAGCGTTAGAGGATGCGCTAGCGCACACTTGTGAATATTTCCGTTCGCGGGGATTTCAAGTTGACTCAGAACTCATCTTAGGTTCGCCGGCGCAGACGATTATTGAGTATGCCGAGCGCAAGAAAGTAGATCTGATTGCCATGGGCGCAAAAGGGCTGCGTGCTACCTTAGGGATTTTGCTAGGGGGAGTGGCGCAACAGGTCGTGGAATATGCCTCTTGCCCGGTTCTGGTTGTCCGTCCTGGACATGAAGAAGCGCACCGAGTGCTTCTTCTGACTGATGGCTCTCCGGCCGGCGAGTTGATCTTTGCTTACTATGGTCGCTTCCCTTTCCCCAAAGAGGCTGATGTGCGCGTTATGCACGTCTTACCGCCGCCGCCGCTGCCAGTGATGACGGTCAGCGCTTCAGCGGAACGGATTTACTATGAGCCTCTGGCGGTTACCGAGGCTGTAGCCGAACAACGTGCTCGAGAAGAACAGGCGGGTCGCGAGTTGTTGCGAAGGTCGCTGGACATCTTGGCCGGTTACGGTGTGCAGGCAGAACCTGTTTTGAAACGTGGCGATGCTGCCACGGAAATTTTAGACTACGTCAAGACGGAAAAAATTGACCTGATTGTGAGCGGCTCGCGTGGGCTGAGCGAGGTCAAAGCTTGGCTGTTGGGCAGCGTCTCGCGCAAGCTTGTTCATTATGCTCCCTGTTCTGTCTTGGTTGTGCGCGCAAAATAGACTTTGTCGGAGACTTGTATGGACTTCTTTCAGGTTCTTGAAAGTCGTCGTTCGATGCGCAACTATGCTGCCCGACCGGTCGAAGAGGAGAAGTTACAGCGCATTCTCCAGGCTGTTTGCCTTGCTCCTTCGGCAGGAAATTTGCAAGCTTTTGCCGTTTATATTGTGCGCCGCCTAGAACAGCGACAAGCGCTTGTTCATGCGGCTTTTGACCAGGAGTTTATCGCTGAGGCACCGATTGTCCTGGTCTTCTGCGCTGAGCCGGAACGTTCGGCGGTCAAGTATGGTGAACGTGGCGCAACGTTGTATGCTTTACAAGATGCAACTATTGCGTGCACATATGCCATGCTGGCGGCCAAAGCCCTTGACCTCGATAGTGTTTGGATAGGCGCATTTGACGAGCGAGAAGTCAGTCGCTTGCTTGGATTACCGCCAGGACATCGGCCGGTTGCCATGCTTCCCATTGGGTACGCTGGCAAAGAGACGCGCCCACGTCCGCGCCGCCCCCTTGAGGAGTGGGTGAACGAGGTTTGAGCAGGAAAAGCCCCTCGCTTTTGACAAGGCGGGGGGCGTTTAGTATGAGCCATACAACGGCAGCCGCGCGCCGTTGACTGAACCCGCTTCTTCGGAAAGCAAGTAGAGAATGGCAGCAGAAAGTTCCTCTGGCGTGCTCCAGAAGGCGTTTTGGGGTGTGGGGAGGTTGACTTTTTCACGCTGCAGGTCAATCGTCTTAACCTGCACAAGATTGGCAGTGACGCCCGTGCCTTGTAATTCTTGCGAGAGAGTCAAAAGGAGAGCCTCTTGCCCAGCCTTCGCAATGGCATACGGACCACTTTTGGCGCGTGGTCGCGCTGCGTAGGGGGATGAGACCATCACAACACGTCCCCAGCCATTCTTGACCAGATATGGGATAAAAGCCTGCACGACATGGAAAGAAGTCCAGACGTGTTGGTTGAGCATGAAAGTCAGGTCATCGGCGGAGGCTTCGACTAGGGTCTTTCCGCCTGTCCAGCCACCGACCAGGTGCAGGAGAATCTCGATGCGCCCAAAGCGGGCTGCGATATCTTGGGCGGCGCGGCGTGTCTCGGACGGGTCAAGCAGGTCTACGACGCAGGATAGGATGCGTTCTTTGGGCACAGACAGGCTGGCGGTTAGGGCCTCGAGACGAGCAGCGTCGCGCCCGAGAAGGGCTAGTTGAGCGCCGCGGATAGCTAGCTCGCGGGTCAGTTGCGAGCCAAGCCCTCCTGTCGCACCAGTAATAACGACAACGCGATTTTGGAGAGTCATAGCTTATCCTGTGGAGTACGATAGGCGGATTGTATTGTTACTTGGGTTAGTCTGATAGCTGCTACTACTTGTAATACTTTCGAATGATCGCTAGGACTTCCTCGTCCATTCCTTCTACCATCGGTGGGTCAGCCTGTTCGGGTAGATGAGCTTGGCCGAACGTATCTATCAGGTGTCCGGATTTGAGCGCTTTGGTCTCCAAATAGAAGCGATTGTGCTCGTTGGGTGGCATGATGTGCGGAATCCGTCCGCTAACTTTGATTCCATAGCGGGCAAGGTCGTTGATTTTGTTCGGGTTGTTGGTGATGAGGCGGATGGACTGGATGTGCAATGAGAGAAGCATGTGGGCAGCCACCGAGTATTCGCGCTCATCGTCTCGGAAGCCGAGCGCTAGGTTGGCCTCAACAGTATCCAGCCCTTGCTCCTGGAGGGCATAGGCACGGATTTTGTTGATGAGACCGATCCCGCGCCCCTCCTGACGCATGTAGAGCAGGACACCGCGCTCCATCTGCCCAATCATGCGCAAGGCGCTTTCAAGTTGGTCGCGGCAGTCGCAACGCAACGAACCAAGCACATCTCCGGTCAGACATTCGGAGTGGATGCGTACCGGCACATCCTTGGCCTCGAGTATGTTGCCGTGAATCAGGGCAACGTGTTCTTTGTTGTCGCGATTATTATAGAAAGCGACAATCTGGAATTGGCCGAACCGTGAGGGTAATTGAGCGATGGCTTCAATTCTTACACAGACGCGATCAGGGCCGAGGCCTTCACAGTGGTGGTTGCGGTTTTCATCCAGCAGGGCTTCGATTTGAGCGCGGGTGAGTCCCATAAGAGTATCTCCTTCAAACTAGATATCTAGTTGCCGGTGGAGAGTCAGAGCGTAGAGGGAGAAGGGATGAGGTAGCGAAGGAGGATGCCGCCTTCAGGGTCAAATCGCTCAACTGAGACAAGCGTAAGACGCGGGGCTTGATTCGGTAGAAAGCCAGGACCATCGGCAAGAGTGGGCGCAGTTGCCCCACCAAAAAGTCGCGGAGCGAGATAGATGCTCAGCTCGTCCACCAGACCCAGGCGGAAGAATTCGGCTAAAATCGTTCCGCCGCCTTCGACCAGCAGCCTTCGGACACCAAGACGGTGAAGGGTCTCCAGCATTTCACCTAGGTCAACGCGCTCGCTACCACGACTGACAAAAACTTGTACCCCGGCCTTTTCCAGGCGGACGATTTGTTCCGGTGACGTGCGGCGGGTGGTGAAGATTAGCCGTTCAGCTGGACCAGCGCGGACAAAGTCGCCATCCAGGTCGAGGTTAGCAACGCTAACCACGCCGACTTTCATCGGGTTTTCCGGTAAACCGCGTTCGAGGCGTTCGCGGCGCAGGGCAGGGTTGCGGACGGTCAGTTTAGGACTTTCATTCAGGAGTGTTTTGCCGCCGACCAGGACGGCATCTACACTAGCGCGCAATTCGTCTACACGGCGCTTATCGGTTGCTGAGGAGATGGTTGCGCCGCGGCGAGCAGCACTATCGATTTTGCCATCAACAGTCATAGCAACATTGACGAGGACATACGGACGAAGCATGTTCGTATTCTACCCCCCTCTTCTTGGATTGATTGTAAGAGGTTTATAAATTTTTTAGTCGTTCTTCTCTCCCTGAGCGGCCAGAGTCACTGTGTTGCCGCTTCCAACAATGATCACGCTCCCTTGCACGTCTTTTCCAATTTCGATTTTTACATTGGTTGCCTCAGCCGATTCTGATCGGGTGGTCCCTTGCTGGCGTTTTCCACTTGCTTTTACAAGGGTTGGTTTTTCGATAGTTTTTTCCAAAGCTCGAAAGAGGAGTCTCCAAGCTTCTTTTTCATGCTTGGGATTGGTGAAATCTACCCAAGTCAGCATGGCCAGGAACGGGGGCGGGTCACAACGCTGGAGCATCAGAGGAATTGTGCGTCGCTGAAAACCGGCTGGGTCATCTGTGCGTGCAAGCAGGCTTTCATAGAGCGTCCACTCGCTCTCCAACCAGTTCGGTGTCAAAACCAAAAGCGTATGACGGCTGTTGTGCGAGGCCTCTTGCATATTTAGCAGAGATGGCTTGCCGGGCAGAAAATCTCGGATGTCAATACAGACGCGAATGCCGTTCGTTTCGAGAGTGGGTAACAGGACCTTATGAACCCACTCTTTATCTTTATGGCTGTAGGAAATGAAAACGTCAAACGCATATCTTGGATTGACCATATTTTGCTCCTTGTTTCCCTTGGAATTCTAACACGTTCTCTCCTTCAAAGTAATGAATCTTTAGCTGTCTCTCGCAACGACTGGAGAGAATGATATTTTCTAGCGAAACGTTTGCTCACTAACGAACATCGGCTTTGTTGGATGGTTTGTGTGCCGATTTGCTCTGTTGCAAGAAGTCAAACTCTCATTTTTGAGTGTCTTTGCGAGGCGGCGTAGCTGCCGAAGCAATCTCCTTGCAAACCAGGAGATTGCTTCCCTCACGCTTCGCTCGGGGCAGGCGCTGCGCTCGCAGTGACACAAGAACCGATGTTTCCAACAGAGCAGTGCTGATTTACTTTTGAGTTTGGCAGCTTTCGGTATAATACACCTATGTCTGTTTATCTACATGATCTTCCCTTACCTGAAGCGAAGAGCCGTTTTGAGGAGGCATTGCGACAGGCTGGCTTGTGGGGTGTATTGGGAAAAGAGGAAATTCCCGTAGACGAGCATGCTCTTGGGCGTGTTCTGGCCGAGCCGGTTTGGGCAAAAATCTGTTCCCCGCATTATCATGCAGCTGCAATGGATGGTTTTGCCATCCGAGCGGAACAAACAGCCGGAGCACAACCTTCCTCGCCGGTTAGATTGCAAGTCGGACCCGAGGCCCGCTACGTGGATACCGGCGATGCCCTGCCGGAGGGCTTTGATGCAGTCGTTCCGATTGAGCAGGTGGAAGCATTAGATGAAAAGGGGGAGATTCTGTCCGACAATATCCGTCAACCGGCGGCGATACGCTTGCGAGCGGCGATGACACCTTGGAGTCATGTCCGTCCTTTAGGGGAGGACATTGTGGCAACGCAACTGGTGCTGCCGGCCGGTCATGTGTTGCGACCGGTTGACCTGGGAGCAATTGCTGCAGCGGGTTGTACCACGATTCAGGTGGCGCGACGCCCGCGCGTGGCTGTCCTACCGACCGGCACCGAGCTAAAACCACTTGGTCAACCGTTGAATCCAGGCGACATTTTGGAGTATAACTCGCTGGTCCTCGCGGCGCAGGTAAACGCCTGGGGTGGGGAGGCCACTCGTTTTCCGATTACCCCGGATGATTTTGAGGCGATTTGTGCTCGTGTGCGTCAGGCGGCGCAGGGTCATGATCTGATTTTGCTCAATGCTGGTTCTTCCGCTGGTTCGGAGGATTTTTCGGCCAAGGTGGTGATGGCGTTGGGAACGCTCCTCGTTCATGGCGTAGCCGTGCGTCCAGGACACCCGGTTATTCTAGGCCTTCTTCAGAGTGAGATTGGTGAGCTTTCGAGGACGGTTCCGATTATTGGTGTTCCGGGGTATCCGGTCTCAGCGGCCTTGACGGGTGAACTTTTTGTCGAGCCACTGTTGGCGCGTTGGTTGGGGCGTCATCCGCAGTATCCTTTGCGAGCGCGAGCGCGTCTGACGCGTAAGATCACCTCTCCAGCTGGGGACGATGATTATGTTCGGGTGGCTTTGGGGGAGGTGGATGGCAACCTTTTGGCGGCTCCACTCTCTAGAGGAGCAGGGGTGATCACATCGTTAGTGCGCGCCGATGGCTTAGTCCTCTTACCGCGCGGTGTTCAGGGAGCAGAGGCCGGCGAGCAGGTGGAGGTGCTTTTGTATCGAATGCCTGCTGAATTGGCACAAACAATCGTTTGCATCGGTTCACACGACATGACCTTGGACTTGCTGGCTCAATTCTTGGCTCAACGCGAACGGCGGTTGGCTTCGGCAAATGTAGGCTCGTTAGGGGGATTATTGGCGTTGCGGCGCGGCGAAGCCCATCTGGCCGGTTCTCATCTCCTTGACCCAGAGACAGGGGAGTACAATCTTTCGTATATCCGAAAATATCTATCGGGTATTCCGGTTCGAGTCTATGGTTTTGTAGAACGCCTGCAAGGACTGATTGTGCGTAAGGGGAATCCAAAAAACCTACGCAGTTTGGAAGATCTGGTGCGTCCGGACGTTGTGTTTGTCAATCGTCAGCGTGGAGCCGGAACACGGGTCTTGCTGGACTATGAATTGGGGCGTTTGGGGATTCCTGTTGACCGGATTCGCGGCTATAATCAAGAAGAATACACCCACTTGGGGGTGGCTGCGGCAGTTGCTTCGGGGCGCGCCGATTGTGGCTTGGGAATCCCGGCGGCGGCGCAAGCACTTGATTTGGATTTTATCCCTCTTTTCTCTGAACCGTATCAATTGGTTATCCCTAGCCGTCATGCTGTCAGTGATTTGCTCATCCCCTTGCTGGAAGTTCTCCAGGATGCTGCTTTCCGAGAGGC
>JANWWB010000068.1 GCA_025056515.1 Anaerolineales bacterium | reverse complement strand
AATGACAGTTATTCTCAAACATGCTTTTCGTAATTCGCTTTTGCCTGTAGTGACGGTGATTGGCCTTTCGCTTGGGTCGTTACTGGGCGGGGCCGTATTGACCGAGACCATCTTTGGTCTTTCGGGAGTCGGGCGCGCTGTCTATGATGCCATCACTGCGCGTGATTACGGTGTAGTGCAAGGATTTACGCTGATGATTGCAATCATCTTTGTCGTCTTGAATTTGCTGGTTGACATTTCGTACGCTTATCTTGACCCTCGCATTCGCCTCGACTAGGAGAGGAATATGCCAACAGAGGTCAAACCACAAACCGAAGAACTTTCGCTACGTTCGGTCAGCCTTTGGCAAATTACCTGGCGTCGCTTGTTCAAGCGTAAATCGGCTTTGGTTGGTTTTGCAATGCTGGGCGTTTTGGTGTTTGTAGCCATTTTCGCGCCTTGGATTGCGCCCTATGACCCGTATCAGGTCCTGATTGGCGTGGAAGATGTGCAGCGGCGCGAGCCCCCTTGTATTCATGTGCTGGGTTGTCCAACCGATAGACCTCAACATATTATGGGCATTGATGGTAATGTGCGCGATCAGTTCAGCCGGATTCTCTATGGCGCCAGGCTGAGCCTGATTATCGGTTTTTCTACGGTGACTTTTGCTATCATTCTTGGAACAATTCTGGGCGCAATTGCGGGCTTCTTTGGTGGTTGGGTGGACAATATCATCATGCGCCTGATGGATGTTTTGCTTGCATTTCCAGCTTTGCTCTTAGCAATTACGATTGTGACTGTTTTGGGACCTGGTTTAATCAATGCCTTGATCGCTATTGCGATTGTCTCCATTCCAGCTTATGCGCGCATTGTGCGTGCAAGTGTGCTCTCGGTTCGTGAGCAGGACTTTGTCGCTGCCTCGCGTGTTTTGGGCGGTAATCCCTTTTATCTTCTCTTTCGCCGTATCTTGCCCAATGCGCTGACACCGCTCATCGTACAGGGGACGCTTGGGATTGCGACAGCCATCCTCGATGCCGCTGCACTCTCTTTCCTAGGCTTGGGAGCGCAACCGCCTACACCTGAGTGGGGGTCTATGCTGGGAGCCGAGCGCAACCAAGTCTTCACCGCCCCACATTTAGTCTTCTATCCAGGCTTGGCAATTATGCTGACCGTCCTGGCTTTTAATTTAATTGGGGATGGCTTGCGCGATGCCCTTGACCCGCGCTTGGCGCATGTCAGCAAATAGGAGAAACACATGGCCGTCAATACACTGCTTGAAATTCGTGGACTCAAGACTTATTTCTACACTGAAAGCGGTGTAGTGCACGCCGTTGATGGGGTGGACTTGACGGTTAAGCCTGGCGAAGTGCTCGGGTTAGTGGGCGAATCGGGCTGCGGTAAGAGTGTGACTTCGCTCTCGATTATGCGCCTCGTTGCTCCGCCAGGGCGTATTGTAGCCGGCGAGATTTTTTTTGACGGGAAGAACTTGCTGACCTTGCCGGAATCCGACATGCGCCATATCCGTGGTGAGAGAATCTCAATGATTTTTCAGCAGCCACAAAGCAGTCTTAACCCCGTCTTCCGCATAGGTGACCAAGTAGCAGAAGTGTTCCGCGTCCATCAAAAAATGAAAGAAAAAGAGGCTTGGAAGCGGGCAGTTGACCTCTTGGGCATGGTGGGAATTCCCGACCCCGAACGGCGAGCACATGCATATCCACATCAAATTTCCGGTGGTATGGCGCAACGAGTGATGATTGCAATGGCACTGGCCTTGCGCCCTGCGCTTTTGATTGCCGATGAGCCTACTACGGCACTCGATGTAACGATTCAGGCCCAGATTCTCGATCTGATACGCCAATTACAGAAACAACTCGGCACCGCTGTTATTCTTATCACTCATGATTTAGGTGTGATTGCTGAGATGGCCGAGCGAGTTGCGGTGATGTATGCCGGACAGGTGGTGGAACAGACGGATGTGCAAACGCTCTTTGATGAGCCTTTGCATCCATATACCGTAGGCTTGATGGAGTCGATTCCTATCCTCGGTCAGGTTAAAGAGCGACTGAACGTTATCCCGGGGAATGTTCCTGACCTGATTGACTTGCCGCCTGGTTGTCGTTTTGCACCCCGTTGTCAAGCGCGCCTTCACTCAAACCTGCGTATCTGCTCTGAACGCATTCCAGAATTGGTGGAAATCCGCCCCGGGCATTGGGTTCGTTGTTGGTTGTATCAAACACAGACTTCTTGGACAGGAGAAAGCCAATGAATGGGGTTGCCCCGTTGCTTCAGGTTCACAACCTGAAAAAGTACTTTCCCGTGCAGAGTGGCATCATTCGTCGCACGGTTGCGTATGTACAGGCAGTGGATGAGATCTCTTTCGAAGTGTATCAGGGTGAGACCCTGGGCCTGGTTGGCGAATCCGGGTGTGGGAAGACAACTACCGGACGCTTGGTCTTGCGTTTACTCGAGCCAACAGCCGGAACGGTTTTCTTTGAAGGTCAAAACGTGTTTGCCCTCAAAGGCGAGGCTCTTAAGAGCATTCGCCGCAATATGCAGATGATTTTCCAAGATCCATATTCCTCGCTCGACCCTCGCTTGCCGATCGGTGAAGCAGTTATGGAAGGGCTAAATATCCATCGAATCGGCACACCGCAAGAGCGTTTTGAAATTATGCTCGATACCTTGGCGAAAGTGGGCCTCGAACCCTATCATGCTCGGCGGTATCCGCATGAGTTTTCAGGAGGACAACGTCAACGGATTGGTATTGCACGCGCCTTGGCTTTGCGCCCCAAGTTTATTGTTTGTGATGAGCCGGTCTCGGCCTTGGATGTTTCGATACAATCTCAGGTGCTGAATTTGCTCAAAGATTTGCAGCAAGAATTCGGATTGACCTATTTGTTTATCGCTCATAACCTAAGTGTGGTAGAACATATTTCAGACCGAGTAGCGGTGATGTATTTGGGAAAAATCGTCGAGGTGGCTAGTCGAGAAGAACTGTTTCATCATCCTTTGCATCCGTACACCAAAGCTTTACTTTCTGCCATTCCCATCCCTAATCCCCGCTTGAAGCGAGAGCGAATTCTCCTCAAAGGCGATGTGCCTAGCCCGATTCGCCCACCGAGTGGTTGTCGGTTTCATCCTCGCTGCCCTTGGGCGCGGGCTCGGTGTAGCGAAGAAGAACCGTTGTTACGCGAGCCGGCGACAGGGCATCGTGTGGCCTGTCATTTTGCGGAGGAACTTGCGCATTGAAACCTTTTCAAACCGGTTCTGCAAATCAACAGCAATCTTTGATTTGGATGATGAAGCCGGGTTTCTTCATCACAAATTGTGTATCTATCTATGTCTTTCGAATTTGCTTTTTCATAGCGCAGGTGTTTCCTCAGTTTCTTCACCCTTCGCATCCGTATTCGAAGGCGGTAAAATTGAAAAAGTGTTGAGGAAGACGCGATATGGACTATCAAAGGTTTTCGGAATTATCTCAACAGATTGACTCCTGCTTGCAGGCGGGCAAACTCAAAGATGCGGAAACACTTATTCTCGATTTGTTAATGCAAGACATTTCCGAGCTTGATCGTGCTGAGTTGTGTGCAAAAATGGCGTATGTGTACGATCGCTATGGGAACGTTTCGGCGGCGTTGGAATGGTTGGACAAAGGAATTTTTTCGGAACAACTGTATGCTCGCTATGCTGTTTTAGAGAAGAAAGCCAGCTATCTCATCCAGTTGGGACGATATCGCGAAGCACTCAAACTTTACGAAGACCTGTCGAAACAGCCTTATTTGACAGAAGCTGAAAAGGAACGGGTGAAGAAGGTCATACAGTCTTTGCTTGGCAAGACCATGGGTGGATGGCGCTAATGAAGGAGTAAAAAGCATGAAGTACAAAATACTCGGTTTGACGGACTTGAAGGTCTCGGTGCTTTGTTTGGGGACCATGCAGTTCGGTTGGACAGCCGATGAACCGACCTCGTTGCGCATTTTGTCGGCTGCCTACGATGCTGGGATTAATTTCTTTGACACAGCAGATATCTATTCGAGGTGGGCCGATGCCAATCCAGGCGGGGTAGCCGAACGTATTTTGGGGCGTTGGCATCGTGAGAATAAAATCCCGCGCGACCGCATCGTTCTGGCGACAAAAGTTCGAGGGAATATGGGAGGGGGGCCTGATGATGAAGGGTTATCGCGCGCCCATATTATGAAGTCGGTTGAGAACTCTTTGCGGCGCTTACAAACCGATTACATTGACCTGTATCAAGCTCATTGGCCGGATGAGAACACCCCTATTGAAGAGACCATGCGTGCTTTTGACGACCTGGTGAAGCAAGGTAAAGTTCGGTATGTAGGCGCATCTAACTATGCTGCTTGGCAACTGATGCAGGCTTTATGGGTTTCGGATCGGAACGGTTTGGTGCGCTTTGATTCTCTGCAACCACACTACAACTTGGTGCATCGGGAAGAATTCGAACGGGAACTAGAATCGGTTTGCAAAACGTATCAAATTGGGGTCATCCCATATAGTCCTCTGGCTGGCGGTTTCTTGACAGGAAAGTATCGCCGCAATCTCTTGCCTGCTTCGGTGCGCGTTGGCGGTGCTAAGCGTTATTTCACAGAGCGAAATTGGGCGTTGCTCGATGCCATGGAAAAGATGGCTCATGAAAAGAATGCCTCAATTGCCCAAATCGCTCTGGCCTGGTTGTTGGCCAATCCGGTGATTACCAGTCCGATTATCGGTGCTAACTCCATTGAGCAACTGAAAGACAGTCTGGGTGCGGTACAAGTCACTCTGACACCGGCCGAAAAGGCTTATTTAGATCAATTATCTTCTTGGGAGACCAAAGAGTAAAACCAGCTTGCTCTAGTCCCGCCTCGCTTTATGAAACTTGGGACGCCATGAGCGTCCCAAATCTTTCTTACTACAACGAGCCATTATGACACGCTGGAAAGCCGATTTACTTTTACTCCTTGTGGCTATCTTGTGGGGGAGCGCTTTTGTAGTCATGCGCCTTGCAGCCGGACACAAAGTCATTTTCTATCTGAATGGGAGTCGTTTCTTGCTGGGAGGGTTGCTCTTGTTTCCGTTTGCTTCTCCCAAACCGACTCCAGGCACGCCAGGCTTTGTATATATTTTCTTGGCTGGTCTTGCTCTGTTCGCTGCTGTTGCGTTTCAGCAAGCCGGTCTTGTAACTACGACAGCTAGCAACGCAGGATTTATCACGATTCTCTATGTGGTCATCGTCCCAATTATCCTATGGGTGGGCTGGAAAAAACGTCCGTCCTTGCGTTTGGGTCTCGCAGTCTTTTTGGCGATAGCCGGTGGATTTTTCCTAACCACCGGCGGGGCCTATCGCCCTGCTGTTGGCGACTTGCTTATTTTGATCGGATCGTTTTTCTGGGCAATGCACGTAGTCGTTGTTGGACTTTCTCAGGGAAAGATAACCGCTTTGACGTTTGCGTCTGGTCAATATCTGGTTTGTGGTTTGTTGAGCCTAGGGGCTGGGGTTCTTCTGGAGCGACCGACAGTCCAGGTTTGGTGGCAAATTCTACCGGCCATTGTGTACACTGCTGTTTTTTCGATTGCAGCTGGCTTCACTTTGCAGGTCATTGCCCAAAAGCATACGCCCGCCGAGGATGCTGCCTTAATCCTGAGCACCGAGGCGGTCTTTACCGCCTTCTTTGGCTATCTGTTTCTCCATGAGCGTTTGCTGCTCTTGCAGATTGTAGGATGCTTGCTCATTATGGGGGCAGTTGTACTTGTTCAATTCAGGAATCATCGATAGGATGGCGCTATGACAGCTAAAGTTATTCTCAATCCTTACTCAAATCGTTGGAATGCTCAAAAACGTTGGCCGCAGGCCGAGGCGGCATTGAAAAGAGCAGGGATCGAGTTCAGTCTAGCTATTTCTCCTGCCCCTCATAAGGTCGTAGATTTAGCCGAAGAGGCCGCTCGTCAGGGATTTCGTCCCATCATTGCCGCGGGCGGCGATGGGACGATCGGAGAGGTCGTTAACGGAATCGCTCGCGTGGCTGCTTCTGAACAAGCTGAACTCGGACCGATAGGCGTCCTTCCGCTAGGCACGGCTAACGACTTGGCGCATAATATAGGGATACCGCTTGACCTGGACGCCGCCGCACGGGTCATTGCCTCGGGCGCCACGCGTCGTTTGGATGTTTGCCGGGTGAATGATTTGTACTTCGTCAACAATTCTGCACTCGGCATGGAGCCTTATGTTACACTCATCCAGCAGCGTATCACCTGGATAAGCGGCCCTGTTCGCTACTTGGTCGCTGCGATACGCGGTGTGCTTGACTATCCGGTCTGGACCGCCAGCATCGAGTGGGACTCCGGTTCCTACGAGGGTCCGATTTCCCTCCTTACGGTTGGTAACGGCGCGCGTACCGGAGGATTTTACATGACGCCCCATGCCGATCCTTTCGATGGGAAGTTGACTTTTGTCTACGGGTTCGGCGCTTCCCGTTGGCGGCTGTTGCAACTTCTTCCCGACGCGCTCAAACCCGGTGCGGGTAATTATGTGGAAGCCCCAGAAATTCATGAGGAGACGGCCACCTGGATCCGCGTCCGCTTGATCGAACCAAGCCCGGCGCATGCCGATGGAGAAATTTTCGCTTTGGAGGCAAAGGAGTTTGTCTACAGTATTCAACCTGCTCGGTTGAAGATTTTCTTGCCAGCCTGAGAAGTTCAATCGGCGCAGGGAACTGCGCCGATTTAGTTTGTCATCTGTCCTTCGCGGCTTGCAAGCCAGATGCCGGCCAGCAACACCACGGCTCCACCGATTTTCAAAGCCCCAGGTATCTCCTGGAACAGCAGAATCGCCAGCACGCTTGAACCGACCGGTTCACCTAATAGAACGATGGAGACAAACGAAGCTGGTGCATATTTGAGCGCCCAATTGAATAACGTGTGCCCCAACAACTGGGGTATTAATGCGAGCAAGATAAACCAAAGATAGATTATTGGAGAATACCCAAACAAGCTATTTTTCTCAAAGATCATAAAGCCAACCAAGAGAAAGGCTGCAGCGGTGTATACCAGGAAAACATAAGGGATCAACGCCAGACGTGATCGTAGCTTTCGTCCGGCGAGAAGATAGCCGGCTGCCATCCAGGCCCCAAAGAGAGCCAGAAAATCGCCCCAGAAAGCCTGGCGCGCCAGGAACGCTTGGGGGGACGGACAAAGGAGCTGTCCTTGCTCAAAGTAGCAAGCATCACTCAAACCGATAATCACCCCGCCGCTCAGCGCAAGCGTCAGTCCAAAAGCTGTCATCCGTCCGATGCGTTCCCCCAGCAGTGGCGCTGAAAGAAGCGAGACCCAGAGTGGTGTTGTCGTGACCAAAACCACCGAGCTGGCAACCGAGGTGTACTCAAGGGATTGAATCCAAGTGGCAAAGTGAAGTGCTAAGAACAAACCCGCAAGCAGTGCAAGCCCTATTTCGCGACGGGTAAGCGAACGTAATTCCGAGCGATGACGGATGAGCGCAATCGGCGCGAGAAACAGACTAGAGAGCGTCAGGCGAGCTGCTGCAATGACTATGGAAGGTGTCCCTTGGTGTTGTGCCAAGCGAATAAAAATCGCCGCCGTGGAAACTGCAAAGATTCCGATCAAAAGGCCTAGGATCAGTACAAGACGCGAAGGAGAGTTTATCTTGGACATAGTATTAACAAGTATAAACGATTTGTTAGAAATCCTTGGATGCTCTTGACTTTCCACTTGTAAAGAGTAGAATATAGATGATTTTTATCATAAAAATTTTGCAGGAGACTTGACGATGTACCAATTAGAACCTCTTCCGTACCCTTATGACGCTTTGGAACCCTACATTGATGCTCGCACTATGGAAATCCATCACACCAAGCATCATGCTGCGTATATCAACAATCTCAATGCGGCCCTAGAAAAGCATCCTGAGCTTTTCGATAAGACGCTTGAGGCATTGCTTTCGGATTTGAACGCTGTTCCCGAGGATATTCGTACGGTTGTGCGCAATCATGGTGGGGGCACTTGGAATCATAACTTCTTCTGGCGGATTATGGCTCCTGGAGCGGGTGGCGGTCCTACCGGTGAACTGGCTGAGGCAATTGCGCACGCGTTCGGCTCTTTTGACGCTTTCAAGGCTGAATTTGAAAAAGCGGCGAATGGACGTTTCGGTTCCGGTTGGGCTTGGCTTGTTAAGACCGCGAATGGGTTATCGGTTATCTCGACTGCTAACCAGGATAATCCTTTATCGGAAGGCCTAACACCCATTTTAGGAATTGATGTTTGGGAACACGCTTACTATCTCAAGTATCAAAATCGTCGCGCTGAATATGTGTCGAATTGGTGGAATGTCGTCAATTGGGAAGAGGTTGCTCGCTTGTATGCAGGAAAATAGGCGCTAAGAGCGACTTTGAAAAATTTGGCCAATTCACCAAGCAAACCTGAGCAGAATGTGGCGCAAGAGACAATCTTGCGCCATATTGTTAAGCTTACCACAAGTAAGTCGAGCGTGAACCATGGCCGCTGATTTCTTCTCATGCTGCCCTACTTATCGTTCTAACTTTTTCCCTGTGGGTGAGGAGAAAACATCGCCGGCTTGGCGATTTTAGCGCTGAAAGGGTCGAAACACTGCGAGATTTCTCTGCGACTCCGTGCCTTGGTGGTGAACCAACGCACATGTCCGAACTTCATGCTTGGGGGTTAGATAGAAGTTCTGGCTTTTGTCTTGGTTGCTATTCGGCGCTGCGATTCATACCAGGCTTATGCGCTTTCTCCTAAATCCGAAACACGAAATCGGGCCATCAACACTTTACGACCTGGTATCTCCGTAAGTAGGCAAAAGCAAAGCTCGGCAACCCCGTGAATCTGGGTTTGACTTTTCCCAAACAAGTCAGATATAATCTATTCAGCTTGTCTTTACTTTAGGAGCCAGGAGGAGCTTATGACCCACATTATCACTAGCTTATGCCTGCGAGACCGCGGCTGCATTGATGTTTGTCCGGTAGAGTGTATCGTACCCGGTCAGCCGGTGAATGAGTGGCCGATGGTCTACATTGATCCTGATACCTGCATTGATTGCGGCGCTTGCGTCCCGGAATGCCCTTATGCAGCCATCTTCCCCGAAGATGAGGTCCCTGAAGCCTATACGGCCAAAGGCGGTGAGTATATCAATCGTGTAGGGCTAACCGGTCATTATGAGGGCATCAACCATCATGGTGTCAAAGTTGTGCTCGATACGGTGAAACAGTTACAACCTGGAGAGGTGGTCAATCTGCGCGAAGATATTCCCCTGAATTACGAATTCTTCAAATCCGGCCCTGGTTATGCGGCCAAAGAGCAGGATACCGGCGCTTGAGAATATCTTGGGTGATCAAATGGAGGTCATCGTCCGAGATGGCCTCCATTTTTCCTTGATGCGGTGTTGATGAGATCATCAAGAGAGAGTCCATCCTTCTCGCTTGAGAGCGTGTTGAACAATTCGATCGATCAGTTGGGGATAGGTCATTCCAGCCGCACGGGCTGAGTTCCAAAAACCGGCCTCTGGCGCCAAATCAGGCAATTCGTTGACTTCCAAAACATACGGGATACCGTTGAGAAGACGTAGGTCAATCCGTCCCAGGTCGCGCAAACCGAGTGCCTGAAATGCTCGACGCGCCGTCTCCCGCACAAGTTGTTCTTCGCTTTTGCTTAAATCGGCAGGGACAAGCGCCGGGATATCATAATATTCCGGTGCGGCGGGATCCCATTTGGACTGATAAGTCAATAGTTGTGCTAAGGGGTCAGAAATCCGACTGTAGTCTTGCTCTGCAATCGGTAGAATTTCAGGTGATTGATTACCCAAGATCGAAACCGAGAATTCTCTACCTGGGATAAACGTTTCCACCAGAGCGGGCTGACAATAGAGGACCAGGACACGCTCGACCTCTCGGCGTAGTTCTCGGAGGTTGGTGACCACTGAATTGTGCGTGATGCCGATGCTTCCGTCTTCTGCCGCCGGTTTGACAATAGCTGGAAACGGTAGGCGAAAGCTCTCGTTTGGCGAGTGGAAAACCTGATAGGCAGGCGTTTCAACCCCGTTGGCAATCAGGATAGCTTTGGTGATGGGTTTGTAGATGCAAGCCTGGGCAGAGGCGAAGTTTGCCCCTGTATGTGCGAACCCAAGTTCTTCGAGTCTTCGGATGACATCTACTGCCCCTCGATTGACCCCCCGAAAACCGTCGCAACAGTTGAAGACCAAGGTAGAACGACGGTCAAAAGCGCTTAAGTGTTGCTCAATTTCTTCTAAAGATTCCCGAATGGCTGCTTTGTAAACCGGATATTCCAATTCCAATAAAGCCTGGAAAACACTCTCGGCAGTGGCAACGGTGGATTGCACCGCGATGCTATCTGTCGGAGCGCCGTGCAAGATCTCAGTATCTTCGTTGTAGAGTAGGACGATGTGAGATAGGCGGTGCGACATGGAGTCCGGGTCGTAAGGGATGGGTGGTAAACACGAGGCCTAATGATACCATTTTTTGTCGGCTTGACGAGGGTAGACGTGGGGAAATTTTTGAGATGTTTCTAACAGGCGTTTTTCAGAACATCGATGAGGTCATTGTCGTATAAAGGAACGGGATTGCCTTTCATGCTGCTTGCCTTTTGTGCTTGTGCGATGATGATTGGAAAATCTTCCGGACGGATACCATATGCGGCGAGGCGAGGGAGACTCATGGCTTCAACGATTTCGTGTAGCCATCTTGTCAGGCTAGGCAGCCCTTGATAGGCTTTGCCCAGAACGAGCTGCCCTACCTCTTCGTAGCGTCTGAGCGTCTCATCATGACCCTGCGCCTGCGCCACCCGCACATTCATTTCTACCACCTCAGGTAGCAGTCTTCCGCAGACAGCCCCGTGTGGGGCAGGGAACATTCCGCCGATAGGGCCCGCCAACCCGTGTACTGCGCCTAAACGGGCGTTGGCCAGTGCCAGCCCACCACACAAACTGGCAACGCACATATCGTAACGCGCTGCCCTATCTAAGCCGTCCTCGCAAGCCCTCCGTAGGGAGCGTGCTGCTCGGCGGATGCCTTCGCGGCAAATAGCATCGGTGAGTGGATTGGGCGTGTTGCAGACGAACGGCTCGATACATTGGGTGAGCGCGTCCAGGCCGGTGGAGGCGGTTAGAGCAGGTGGCAAGGAGTAGGTCAATTCTGGATCCACTACGGCGAGGCGCGGCAGCATGAACGGACTGCGCAAACTGACCTTGACGCGCCGCTCCGGCACGGCTATCACGGCGTTGCGTGTTACTTCCGATCCGGTTCCGGCGGTCGTCGGAATGGCGATGACGGGCAGGGAGGGGAAGCGGAGCGGCTGTCCCTTGCCGACTACCTCGAGGTAGTCGAGTGGATCGCCTGGATTGGCGGCTAAGGCTGCGGCGGCTTTGGCAGTATCGAGTGCTGACCCGCCCCCGAAACCGATGACCAGGTCGCAGTTGGATTGCTGAAGATTTTGTGTAGCCAATAAAACCAAGTCGATGTCCGGTTCTTTCTCGATACAGACGAGAACGACTTCCACCCCAACAGCTTGCACAGCATCGCGCAACCAGGCTGAACGCTCAAGCGAATCGGTCACAAACAACGCGCGCTTTCCTAGCGGAGCAATTAAGCTAGGCACTTCGGCGCAAGTCCCAGGTCCAAAAACAATGCGATTGGCGGTAGCAAACTCGAAGCGTTCCATAGCCCTTGTGTAGGACGACAGTCTCTTAGCGCTCCTGCGGTGTCATGAAAACATCCTGGTAAATCACCCGTGTCCGCGGCTCGGCCATCATCGGCTCGGCGAGTTCGCGCCATTTGTTATAATGCGCTGTCTCGCGATGTTTGGCGGGGTCATCAGGTGTACGATAGATCTCTACCAGCACAAAGCGGGTTGGGTCATCGGCTTGTTGAATCACATCGAAACGCACCACACCCGGCTCCTGAATGCTGTTGCGGGCGTTTTCGAGCGTGATTTCCTTGAAAGCCTCGACAAATTCAGGTTTAACGTGGACATGAACATGGACAATATACATGTATGCCTCCTAAATAGCCTCTTTCCGGGCATATAGTATACCTTGGCCGAAAGTGATGAAACATGGCAGATACCCTGATTCTAGCGCATTTTCGTTTGGGATGAATATCACTTTTGCAGTACAATTAATATTTAATTCGAAAAAGAAACCGATGAACCTGGTTTCGATCTTCTCTAGGAGGCAAGAGACGATGTTGCTTTTCCTTGTTTTCGTAGGAATTTTGTTGTTGGGGGGAGCAATTCTACTGCTCTTTGAGTACCGCCTGCGCCAGCCGGATATGTTGGTTCTTTATGAGCGCCGGGGTAAAATCGCCCTGCGCACCGGGCGTTTTTATCCACGTCATTTCAGCCTAGCCCTTCGATATACGCCATACCCGTTGCAATTGAGCATGGAAGCGACCGCTGCCGGCAATTTGGGCGTGCGCGTCAAGCTGATTGGGTCGGTGGCGCCGGCAGTAGACCGGATTGACGCTCTGATTCGGGTTGGGGGTTGGAATGAACAAGCAGTGGCGCGCGCGGTGGAAGAGACCGTGATTTTCTTGCAGGAACTTATCAAAGAGTATGCCGAGCGTTTTGAGATTCACGCCCTCTCATCCACCAATCTCTTGCAGCACCTCAAGGAACAGGCTGGTCATATTCGGGAGCGCTATGGCTTGGAGATTGTAACTCTGGCAGTGCAAACATTGGAAGCAGTGGATCCATCCATTTCGGAAGCGCTGCGGCAACAGGAACAGGCGCGCCTGCTCGAACAGACCGAGCGCCTGAATCAACAGGCGCGCGCTGCCGCTGCCGAGGCTAAGGCTCGTGCTGACGAGGAAATCATGGCGCGCGAACATGCTTTGGAAATGAAGCGCATGGCGCTCAGTCGCGAACGGTTGGAGGCCGAAGAATCCCTCGCCCATCAGCGCCTCACTTACGAATTGGAGCGCGGTCGTATGCGTCTGGAGTTTGAGAAAGAAGAGCTGCAAGCGCTTGCCAGCAAGCCCGAACTGCTCTTGCTTACACCCCAAGCGGCACGCCTAGCCGAGGCCAGCCAGAGCCTAAAGAATGCTCGTACCATTGTCTCTCTAACCCCACAAGACCTGGCGCGCGGCCAGGAACTGCTCGATTTGTTTCAAGCGGTGCTGCGCCGCGCTCTTGAAGAAAAACAGCAAGCTTCTGACCAATCAGCATGAGCGCTTCGCCTGACCTGTTACGCTATTTTCGCTTAAAACCGGTCCAAGCGGCGCGTGTTTCCGAGGTCAGCGAGGTCACGGCTGCCGCGCCTGTCCCTCCGGAAGACCGGATTAACTTCCATATCGGGCATCCTTTGCAGGATAGCCGCTTGACATCTGCTTTTCTACGCATTGTTCTTAACCTCCCGCCAGAGCGTGCAGACCTGAGCGAAACCGATCCCTCTGCTTTGCTGGAGGCGCTCGGTTGGAAGGAGGAGGACCGTCCCCTTCTGGAGTTTCTCGTTCGCGTTGTCCAACGCAGCGTGCCCTACATGCCGCGCGGCGGCTTTTTGCGGCAGAACCCTCATCCCTTGGTGCGCGCTTTTCTAGCGTGCATGGAAGAACAGCAAGAGGGACTGCGCTATGATAGCGGTGAACAGTCTGGCCGGCGCGAGGTTATTCTAGCCTCTGGCGGGGTGACCGAAACCTTGCGCATCTTGTGGTTCGCGCTTTCAACCCATTTGGATCATCGTCCGGCGCACATTCTGGTCTATCGGTATCCGATTCCGGAGCCGTGGCGTTCTATCCCTCATCTTGTTTTTGAAGCCGTTCCTCCAGAAGCGAGTGCCCTACTCTCAGCCGTGGAACGTTCTCTAAACGACTTTCCGGGGACTCCGACCTTTGTGTTGCTGGGCGATGTCCTGCCCGAGGAGACGCGCCGCACCCTGCGCGCGCTTGCCATGCGCTCTCCGCTTTACTTCCTTGAGGCCAACGATGCTCCTAACCATCACTCCTTGGCGCGCGAGGCCGGCTTGGAGCAACGCGTATTGCGCCTGCTCACGCCGGGGGTATTCTCACCACGCCTACGCGCCCTCGCGGTAACCTTCCTGGTTGGAAACGCCGATATCTTGAATGTCATCGAGAATGTACATTTCAACCTGAAAGGCACGCCCTCTGCCCCTGAAGTCGAATTGCTGACGTTTGCGTTGGAGAGGGAGAAACTTCAGCCAGAGTCTCTCGACTCGCCTTTGCCGGCTCCCCCCCCTGTGTTTGAACCTTCGGGCTTGTCTCTCGTTGGTGAGGCCGCCCTGCCATCTTTGGTGGAGCGCGCAGCGGAACGGCTAGAAGCGCGCCTGAGCGCCATGGCTCAGACCTTGGATGAGGTTTGGAGCGCATGGCAGGCGCGCCTGGCTCGGCCTTGGACTCGCTCTCTCGAACTCGCTCGAGGCGATGTTTGGGATGATTGGACCGACCTTGGATTCCCTGCCCTGCTTGACGAGTTGCTCCGTCATCTTTCCGAGCCATCTTGGGCGCAAACGCTTCAGGAGCGCTTCTTGGGGGCGTTTCTTCGTCATCATCCTTACTATCGTTTTGAGATGTGTCGCGTGGTGAGCGGCTCCTCGCGCACGGCTTTGGGAATCTTGGGCTTCCATGCCGGCTTGCGCGAGGCCGTCATCCCCGATTTGAGCTGGTCGTATGAGCAATGTTTCCCTGTGATTCACGCTGTTCCCCTTGGCGAAGGCCTGACACTCGATGCCGAGGCTATCCTGGCTCGTGTACAAGCGCTGATTCGGGAGGATCCGACCTGGTCCGAGCGCGGCGCGGTTGTCCTCTGTAATCCGCACAACGCAACCGGTCGGGTGTTCGACGAAACTGCGTTGCGCCGCCTGGTGGGATGGTGTCTGGAGAACGGCGTCTACGTGGTGGACGATCTGGCTTATCAGAATATTGTCCCACAAGATGCGCTGCCACATATCAAGACATTGAAAGAGATCGCGCTAGAGCTGGTGGCGCAGGGACGTCTGCGCCGCGAGCATGTGGCGCGCTTGGTTACTGTGCATTCACTTTCCAAGATCGATTGCCTGGCCGGGGCGCGGCTGGCCGTAGTCGAGATTCCCGAGGCGACCTTGCTCGAACGCTTCGAGATGGTGAACGCTCTCATTCGCCCCAATCAGCTGGCGCTGTTGCTTGCTTACCTGTTCTATCGCGCGGGGCCGCAAGCGGTGCAGTGGTATTGGCGGCTGCGCAACCGTATCTTTCAGGAACGCTCTCAGGCATTGCTTGAGGCGCTACGCAATTTGCCTGCAGAGCGCAATCCTTATGCCATCTCTATCTTGCCGCCCCAGGGAAGCATGTATCCGCTCTTGCAAATTGAGCGCTTGCCGAGGGGCGTTTCGCTAGATTGGTTGGCAACCGTGCTGGCACGACGCGGTGTAGGTTTGCTCCCGCTGGCCTCCTTTGCCCGCACTGAGCGTGGATTTGAGTTAGGGCGCTCTGCCTTCCGTCTGACGCTGGGTGGGGCTGATAGCGGGGAGACCTTGGTTGCCAAGGCGCGCCGCCTGCTCATCCTGATGAACCGTTTGGTAAGCGAAGAGGAGATTCGCTATAACCGCGCCGTGCACATCTTCCGCCCTCCAGCAAGCGAGAGTGTTGCGGTCGATTTGCGGCGCGCTTGGGAGAATCTCGAGGAACAAATTTACCTCCACGCTCACAGGTTGAGCCGCGCCGAGGCCCGTTCTTGGCGACATCTCTGGCCCCAAGGCGTGCTACCCGAACGCGAGTTCGAGGAGTACGCCCGTCAACGTCTGGGGGGATTCCGTGAGCGCTTGCAGGAGCGCGCTTTGCTGTTGACCGAATTGAAACGCCGCGCTGTCAGTGATGCGAGCTGGTTACAAGCTCGTCTTGCGCGTGAGTTCTATAAGGACTCGCTGGTACAACGCCGCGAACGATTCCGCGAGCGCACTCATGATCGCACCGTCCATCCGACCCAGATGTACTCTCTTTCTTTCGAATTGGCAATGCGAGAAGTCCAAGACACCCTGCTTGCCCATCTTTCCCCCTCTGCGTCGCTCTTGGAGAAAGCCGCCCGCCAACTCTGGATGGAATATCTCGGCGCTACGGTTAGCATCACCTCGCGTCAGGAAGGACAGGAGATTCTGCTCGATATGGCCCGGCTGACCGAGGGTGAAGATTACGCCGACTTGTTCGGGGATGCACCGTTCCGTCCTTTCCTATCGTTCTGGAGCGATTGGGATGGCAGCAGCCGCCCTTCGGGGCAGGGGCATCTTCTGGCCGCGACAATCGTGATGGAAAACGTCCGCCGGATGAGCCGCATCTTGCAACGGCTACATCAGACAGTTCCCCAGGCGCCGATCGAGCCGGGGTTGTTGGAAGAAATCCGGAAGCTGCCCGCCCGTAATCTGGAGTTCAATCGCCTGCTCGATTCGATCACTTCCTTGACCCATGCTCTCGAGCAACGCTATCGCAGCATTCTTCCGCTTACCGTCATCCCCTCCAATCGCCGCGGGAGAGGGTTAGCCTTCCGGGCACGAGACGAGGCGGAACGGTTGTTGGAACATAATGACAGCGCTGAACAAGCGATGCTGAAGATGCGCCAAGAGCGCCGTCGACGGTTGGATGAGTACTTTGCGCTCAATAAGCGTTTGCGCAAGCAGTTATATGCTCTCATCCCGACTTTGTGTGAGCATCGTTCTCTGGAACCTTTGCTTGAAGAGGCGCTGACCTTCCACGACCTGTTGCAACGAACGGTGATTACGCCGCGCATTCACCAAGGCATGATTGTCGCCCGTGACCAGTTTGCCATAGATACCACGGTGTTCAACTTGCACGAGCTGAATGCCATTGCTGGGACGTACGGCAACCCTGGGATGGCTTTGGCTGTGCAAATCAGCATGGCCAGCCGGTCGGAGGCTTTCCTCACCCTGGAGCGGAAGTTACGCGCCCGCCAGCTGCAGACCCAGCGCGAATATCCTCAGGCCGATTTGCCAACCCTCTGGCTTGTCCCTCTCTTTGAGGACGAGGAGACGGTGCGTAACCTGCCGGCGTATTTGGATGCCGTCTGGCAGTATGCTGTACAGAGTCGGGAGGCGCATCAGTCGCCACAAGAGCGCTTTGCCGAAATGCTGGGGGAGGTCTTCATTGCCGGCTCAGACCTGAGTCAACAAGTCAGTCAGCCGCGCGGCGCCTACCTGTACCTGAAGGCCAAGCAGGAGGTGTACACCTGGCTGGCGACCCACGGAGTAGCGGATGCCGTGCGCATCAAGCTCGGCAGCGGCGAAGCGATGCAGCGTCAGGGCGGCTATTACGCCCCCCAATCCGGCCAGCCGGCTTTCTTACTCTCAGAAGAAAATCGCCGACTCCTCCGCCGTCATCTCTCGTCGGCGGCTTCTCGCAGCGCTGAGTATGCCGTCACGCCGTTGCAGGGTGTTTTCCTCTACAATGACCTGCGTACGCTGCAAAGCAATATCTCTGAACAATTGCGTTCCTTGCCTTTGCCAGAACAGCTCAGTTTGTTCTACCATCTGCGCGAACGACAGACTTTGCATCGTCGGGACTTGCAACGCGCTGCCGAGATGATGGCCGAGAGCCGCCTTACCGCTCGTCGCTTGGGCCTTCAAGAGATGGAACGTCTGACCATCGGTTGGCACGACCCGCTCTATGAGGCCTTCCTGGAGCGCCTGACCTTGGATTTCCGCCACATCCTCTACGGTCGTGAGGAAGATGTGGCCGGGATTCATATCATTTCCTATTTTATAGGGCGCTCGCTGCCACAATTGCGCGACCGGCCGACTTCCCGCCGCGCCCGCAGCCGAGAAGGTTATGAGATTCTGAGCAGCATCGCGGAGATGATTCCCCTTGCCCGGCAGGGGAGTCTCTTGCGCGCCATTGCCCATAATCAGGCACAGACGATGATTTTAGGTGTCAATCAACTCACCACCGGTTTGTTCCGTGCCCTGGAGCGATACCTGCAGACCTTTCCGGAAGGGGAGCGCGAACGCATCCTGACCGAGCGCATCTTACCTCATCTGCCGGTTTATGAAATCTTGCACACCCTGCGCTTGTATCAGGACTGGAGTGGAGAATACCTCGCCCGCCTCGAAGCGGCTTTCCCGGCCGGCAATTCCGCCTTTCTGGCGCTGCGCGAGGACCGCGACGCCATGCCGGTCTATCTGCCCTTCCTTCAGCAGGAACTCTTGCGCCGTCATGGGGTGAATGTGGGTCACTTTTTCCGTGACGGGGTGTTCCTGCCTTCCCTCCTCCCGGCCCTGCGTCCCGACCTGGCTGTGCTCCTCCAAGCCAACCTGGCGAACACGGAGACGGATGCTTTCCTCGCCGGAGCGGAACATCCCGGCCATCTCTCGGCTGAATGGCGCGAAGAGGTCGCCCGCCTGTTGCGCCTGCCGGCGCAGATACGCGCCCTGCGCGCCCGCATCTGGGAGGCGTTTGGCGATTCGGTTTATCGCCGTGTAGAGACTTTTATGGAACTGGCGACCGCCCTCTATGTGTTTGCCGGTCTGGGAGGGGCGGGCGCGCCGCGCCTCGGTCGTGGCGAGGTGCGGATTTCCCCGGCGCTCTCCACCTTTCTGCGCGCTGGGCGCATGGATGACGAAATGCGTGATTTTCTGCTGGATGCCCTAGGGCGGCTCTCGGCATTGGCGGGCGAAACCCTGGAGGCGCCGGTGCGCGTGCTGCGTGCCCTGAACGATGTCGAACGCTTGGCGCAAATTGAAGAGAGCGGCCTTTCTCCTTCGCAGCGCGATGTGCTGCGCTTTTGCCTGCTCCACATGGCACGCCTGGCCGGGGAGAACGGATGATTCTCGAAGACAATTCCTAAGCGTTGACCCCAGGCGCCGGGGAAGAGAAGCGTTCGCCTTTGAGCAAACAGTGTTGTCCGGGGGTTTAAGATATGCTATAGTATCTTAGTATCTTTGAACGCTCTCCCGTAACCTTGTCGGAGGGGATGTGAGCATTCCCTTTGTCCTTTCTGTCTGTCTCCTGTCGAACAACTGCTCTCCGGTTATCCTACAGAGGTGACCCATGCCCATCTCACACGCCCAACCCATCCAGCTGACCTGCCCGCGCTGTAACCGGCCCTTCCAGGCCGAACTCTGGCTCATCGTAGATGCCGCTGAGCGCCCCGACCTGCTCGAAAAAGCCAGACAAGGCAACCTGCATGAGCTTGCCTGCCCGCAGTGCGGTCCCATTGCCCAGGCCAACGCCCCACTCCTGCTCTTTCTCCCCTCCCCCCCTGGGGGACCCCCTGACGGGGGCAAGGGGGTTGGGGGTGAGGGAATTCGGCTGCTCTTCTCTCCCGCCCAACAGACCTCCGCCGAACAAGACCGGGAACACGCCCGCGACCTGATAACGCGCCTGCGCGCCAGCCTGGGCGAAGCCTGGCGGGAGGAGTGGCTGGCGCAAATGCCGGTCATTCCGCGCCCCCTGCTGCCCCTGGCGCTGACCGAAGGGCTGGAGGCGGCACAGCGGAAAATGCAAGAGCAGGCCGCTGCCCAACTCCCCCCGGAACTGCGCCAAATACTGGAAGAACTTGTACATCGCGGTGAGGAAATCCGCACACTGGAAGACCTACGGCGCGCTTTGGGGCAACATCCCGACCTACGCGAGAAACTGGAATCTCTCTCGGCGCAGGCGCGACCCGATGCAACTTTGCAGGCGGTGCAAGCCTCCAATCCGCCTGCCGAGTCCATTCGCTTGCTACAAGAAGCAGACGAACTTGGAAAAACCTTGCTTGCGGTGTTGAATGTACGCTCGGCGGAAGAACATCGCGCCTTTCTGGAACGACACCCCGAACTCTTTCAGGAAGCTGGCCTGAACTTGTTGGAGCGCCTGCTGGCTGTCGAAACACGTCCCCAGGCCAAACAACAATTGGAGATGTTCCTGCACATCCATCGCCGCTGCCGCGAGCAGGGTCTGGAGCAGACTTTTGCCGAACTCGCGCAGGCTGCCCAACTCCCCCCGGAACTGCGCGACGTCCTGGCAGAACTCGCCCACCGCGGCGGGGAAATCCGTACCCCGGAAGACCTGCAGCGCGCCCTGGAAGAGAACCCGGATTTGCGCGAAAAACTGGAGCGCGCCGTTCAGAATGCTCAGAGCGGGCAAGCAGGCCTCGTACCAGAGGATTTGCGCTCCTTGTTGCGAGAAATAGCCGGCCTTCGCCGTCTTTCAGAAATGCCGCGCAAGGTTGAATTATGTCAACGTGCCCTGTCCCTTGCTCGCCGTGAGGAAAATAGTTTGTTATGGGCAGCGCTGCATGGAGAACTGGCAAATGCCTTAGCACAAAATCCGCAAGACAGCCGGGCGGAGAATCTGGAGCAGGCCATTTTCCACTACCAGCAGGCGCTGGAAGTTTTGACCCGCCAGGCCTACCCGGAGCAGTGGGCGACCACGCAAAACAACCTGGCGAACGCCTATTCCGACCGCATTCGGGGCGAGCGGGCGGAGAATCTGGAGCAGGCCATTTTCCACTACCAGCAGGCGCTGGAAGTGTAT
>JANWWB010000007.1 GCA_025056515.1 Anaerolineales bacterium | reverse complement strand
GTGCGTGCGCGCGAGCTGTTTGACAAAATTGTCCGACAGGCGCATCATAATGGTGAACCGGGAGTGCTTTTCTTGGACACCGCGAATCGTGCCAATCCCGTACCGCACCTGTATGTGTTGGAGGCAACTAACCCTTGTGGCGAACAATGGCTGGGACCGTACGAAAATTGCTGTTTGGGGTCAGTCAATTTGGCCGAGCATTGTGCTCCCGATGGAAAAGTAGACTGGGAAGAATTACGACAGAGCGTCGAACTGGCTGTTCGGTTTTTGGATAACGTGGTTGAGGTCAATGCTTATGTACCGGCAGTGCCGCAACTGCGCGAGGCGGCTCTGCGGGCGCGTCGTATCGGTTTAGGGATTATGGGCTTGGCTGACCTCATGTATCACGTTGGAGTGCGATACGGTTCCCCGGAAGGGCAGGAATTTGGGGCACAGGTGATGGAATTTATACGCTATCATGCCATGCGCACCAGCATTGAATTGGCGCGCCAACGCGGGCCTTTCCCAGCCATCGAAGGGAGCATCTATGACCCAGATCATCTGGTCTGGAAGCCGCCCCAGTCGATTGTCCCCTATACCCATGATTGGGGACGCCCGCCTATCGATTGGGAAGAAATTCGAACGGGTATCTTGAAATTCGGTATTCGGAATGCTGCCCAAACGACCGTTGCTCCCACCGGCACGATTGCGACTGTTGCGGGCTGCGAAGGCTATGGTTGTGAGCCGGTCTTTGCCCTGGCGTATATTCGTCATGTCAATGATAACGGGAAGGACTTGCAATTGAACTATATCAGCCCGCGTTTTGAGCAGGCTCTCAAAAATGCTGGTTTGGACGATGCAACGCGACAGGCTATCTTTGAACAGGTGGTTAAATATGGAACTTGTCAGAATCTCCCTGAAGTCCCAGAAGAAATCCGACGCGTCTTCGTCGTGGCCGGCGATATTACTGCGGAAGAACATGTTCACATGCAGGCGGCGTTGCAGGCTTTTGTAGATAATTCACTTTCCAAGACCATTAATTTCCCAGCTGGCGCCACGGTCGAAGATGTTGCCAAGGCCTATATGTTGGCCTGGGAGCTGGGGTGCAAAGGAATCACCGTCTATGTCACCGGCTCTCGCGAAAAGGTTGTCTTGGAGACCAAAGCAACCGCTGAAAGGAAACAGCAGCAGGCCGTCTCCGATACTTCGGAGGCGCAACCGTCTACCCCTCCTGCATCTGTTCTTTTACCGTTTGGCAGTCAGACCAATCCGAAACCCGTTTCAGAGGCTGAAATTGCCAGTCAAATTGCCGCTTGGCATGCTAGCAAGAAACCACGCCCGCGGGTACTCAAGGGAAGCACATATCGGGTTGAAACGCCGCTTGGTAAGGCTTTTGTCACGATTAATGAAAACGGCGGTGGTCAGCCTTTTGAAGTGTTTATCAACACGGCCAAGGCCGGTTCGGAGACGGCGGCTGTTTCGGAAGCGATTGGACGTCTCATTTCCTATATTCTCCGCTTGGCTTCGCCGATTTCCCCGCGTGAACGATTGGCGGAGGTCGTGCGACAGCTCTCCGGCATCGGCGGCAGCCGTTCACTTGGCTTTGGCCCGCATCGGGTTCGTTCCTTGCCGGATGGCGTTGGCCAGGCCTTGAGCGAATATCTGAGCAGTGAAAGTGCTCAAAGCAAGCAGCATGAGCTGGTTCCGGATCTACAACCCGTTACCGGTAGAAACGGAAGCGCACCGCTCTCAGAACCCTCGGTTCGTCAGGCTTCTTTTACCATGGGGGATCTCTGTCCGGAATGTGGAGAGGCGGCAATGGTCAACGAAGAAGGTTGCCGAAAGTGTTATAGCTGCGGTTATAGCGAGTGCTAATTTTGCTTGCAGTTCAACAGGCGAGTGCATGCACTCGCCTGTTTTTTCGTGTAAAATACTTTTGCCGCGCTCAGCCATGTCGTAGTGAGGATGCAAAAAGTCTAACAAGATTGCTCGATATATTTTTACACGAAGTCGTTTGTATCGTGCGAAGCAGGAAACAGAAAGTATGGCAAAGCGTCTTGTGGTGGTTGCTGGGAACATTGGTGCTGGGAAAACATCTCTCACCGAGCGGATTGGAGCTCGCTTGGGATGGCGTACCGATTACGAATCGGTGGCCGATAATCCCTATTTGCCCGATTTCTATGCTGACATGCGTGCCTGGTCCTTTCACTTGCAAATCTACTTCCTCGGCCATCGGGCTGAGCAATATCTGGAAGCCGTGAACGACCCGCGCTCGGCTATCTTGGACCGCAGTATTTACGAAGATGCCTATATCTTTGCCCGCGCTCTGCACCATATGGGGAATTTGTCGGAGCGTGATTATCTAGCGTATCGTAAATTGTTTGATCTGGTTGTGGATTCTCTCCCTCCTCCCAATTTGCTGATTTACCTAAAATGCCCGGTCCCTGTACTGATGAACCGCATCCGCCGCCGAGGCCGAAACATTGAGAGTGGCATCTCGGCAGAATACTTGACCTTGTTGGAATCCTTCTACGAGGAGTGGGTGGATGCTTTTGACCTGTGCCCGGTATTGACCATTCGGACCGATGACCTGGATTATGTCCATCAGCCGATGGCGTTGGAAATTGTAGTGGAACGGATCAAGGAAAAATTGGGAGGCAAAGAAGAATTGGATCTGAAGGTGCCTTGAAGCCGAAATGTCCAAGGCCGTTTTTGGTTAAGTTTGCCCTTCAAGAGAGCTAGCCGGCGCTAGGAACGCTTATTCCTGACAATCGAAACGCTTGAGTGCCTCCCAGAGCAGATTCAATGGCTCGTTTTGTTGGGCGCTATAGGTTTTCCAGCCAAACCAGCGATCACCGCATTTCCAGACGGCGGCTAAACCAAAGGGAAGCAGGTCTGAGGGGGTGGCTTCGAGCGTCACATATGTCACCGAGCGACCGAACATGTTTTCCGTCAGGATAAGAGGAGAGGGTTGGTCTTGCCCAAGGGTAAAGTTGAGCGCTGCTTTAGGGTCAAAAGTACCGCTATATTGGCTC
>JANWWB010000382.1 GCA_025056515.1 Anaerolineales bacterium | reverse complement strand
CAGCCACATTCAGAAAAATCGCTCCATCTGTCTCCAGCACAGGCAGAGGCGGGAACTCTTGGGCATCAATACACTTAATATCGGTATTCGAAGAGCCGGCGCGCACGTTCAAAACCTGTGTCTGAGCATTGAAGCTCAGATAGACTTGTTCGGAGGGGAGGGTGTTGACTAAATCAGCAAACGTGCGAGCCGGGACAGTCGTTGAGCCTTCCTCCTCAATCTTCGCCCCAATCCAGCACGTCATGCCTATCTCAAGGTTGGTCGCCGAAAGGCGCAAGCGACCTTCATCAGTAGCAATCAGAACGTTCGACAAAACGGGCAAAGTGCTCCGTGGCGAGACTGCGCGCGAGACAATAGCCAACCCCCGGGCAAGATTTTCTTGTAAAACGGTCACTTTCATCGGTTCGTCCTCTCCTTTGCGCAGTTAAAGCAGTGATATGAGTATATCCCGAACGTGTCAAAGTGAAAAGTCTAATCGAGAAACGTTGACACAAATAACCCTAACAAGGAAAACAGAACAGGCAAAACCCATAAGGCCAACAGAACGTACAAGATAATCTGCCAAGTAGGGAGAACCGGACGATGCTCTTGGCCTTCGGCCCATTGTTGAATGATCTGCGCCGCTTGCCGATAGGGTATCTGCGCCATCTGACCGACAACCTGCCAATCTGAGGCCCCATAAGGGATGACAAGTTTGCGCCCAGAAAAAGTGGCCAACCACGTTCGCAAACGATCGGGCAAATTGAACGCCAGTGCAGAAGGTACAATCACCGCCTGAGGCGCGAAAGAAGCATCCGGCGGGACTTCTGCCGGTTGCACCCTGACGGGCAACGTCGGCGCAACTTTTTGCAAGACCAAGCTCATCTGCTGTCCAAACCCATCCTGCGTATCGAAAATCAGCACCGGGAAAGCCGCGTATTTCTCACCCAAGGCGCGAGCCGAAAGTTGTGCATCCCAGCCGAGGGAAAGACCATGATAGACTCCCAAACCAACGAATAGCAGGAGGAGCACCAACAGGGTGAGAACATTCCGCTGCCAATCGCCGGTCGGAACGCTGAAAACCACATTGAGCAAGTTGGTCAGTGAGGCAATCGCTAAAATCATGCTCACCACAACGCTGACAAAAATCGCCAAGTAAAGATAGCCTTTGCGAATCACCGAGCGACGCGCGTGATCTCCGGCATCCCCTGGGGAGAGCGCTTCAGTTTGCATCTTTCGCCAAGCAACCAACCAAAGCGGCAAACCGGTTAGAAGGTAGGTCAGCGCTTGCACCAAGCGGCTTGAGGCCAGTTCGGGCAATAGGATGGACGAGAAAAAGAGCAAGTCCAAGATCAAACGCGCCAGAATGGTCAAGCCGGCGAACCAGATGGTCAGTCCTATGGCGGAAAGAAGATAAAAATACAGGCGATTCATGCCGGCACGGCGGGGCGCTTCCGGGACTTCCTTGAGGGTGTGCGATAACCAGCTTCCATAGTAAGCCCAAACAAGCAAGGCTGGGACAAGCATGCTCATCGGCGAACCGAGGCCGCTGACAAACTGCGTAAAGTCCGTCTTGCGCCCAAAGAGCAGCCACAACAGGTCACGCAAGAGCATACTGCCGGCGATTACAGTGATCACTGCACCACCCAAGGAAAGCAAATAGAGCAAGCCAAGACGCACATACGATTCCCGTTCCTCTTGCTCAATCAGGGATCGTTGAACCACCACCCAACTGTATGCCCATAGAAGTGCACCGAAGGCAGTACTGACCATACCGTTCACGCCCCAATAGCGGAATGTTCCCAAGATCACCCATTCAACATCAATCACGAAGACAAAACGGACAAGGAAATATAAGCCGGTGGTCAGCAGACCCAATCCATAAATCACCCATACATAGCGGTAAAGACGCCGCACGTTGGCAAACTCTTGTATCGGCTGGACCACTGTCCAATCCGCTCTTAAGACTGAGAGAAAATAAGCCGCAATCAGGGCGTTCATACCAATCGCAATCAGGTTATCGCTCCAGCTTTGTTCGCCTCCCACCAAGGCGCGCAAAGGCGTCAAGCCAAAAGCGCTCAAAAGGAAGCGGTTGCTCAACGCCAGCAGATTCTGCACAACAGGTATCAGGGTAGCAAGCAAAACTGAGTAAAGAAAGAGTGCGCGCACCCACGAAGAGCGTTCCTCTCCATCTCGTAACGCCAACCGTTGGGCGAACCACCAGTGAAACAAAAAGAGGGGCAAGCCCACCAAAATCAGAGATAGCGCTCGCGCTAATGAGGCACCGTCTCCACAAACGACCAAACCAGGACGGCAGACCATTGTTCGCCCCAGGCTGATCAGCCCCCAGAGCGTCACTTCAAGACTGACAAAGGCGACCGCATAGAAATATAAGCGCCGAATCGTACGCATAGGGCCTCCAACTTTTTACGGCCCGACCGGTTCGGGAGTCGGCTGAAACCAATCCCAGCCCCAATACGGCGCTGGCACGTATAGGAGCTTCCATTCGCCCTGTTGTCGGACCAAACGAGCAGCATCTGGACTGCTCCAGCCGCTATCAAACGGTCCACTGCCGGCATAATGGAGCATCACGTCTACCCAAGCTTCCTTGCCCTCAACACGGGTGGATTGAATCTCTAAGGCAGCATCAAGTGTCGCATAGCGGAAGTTTTGCAGAAAATATTCATAGCTAGGTTTGTTCTTACCATCAGCCAGATAGGAATAGGCGCGCTCAAAATCGCCCTTTTGAATCGCCAAGGCATAGTTATAGACCACATCGGCCGGCTCGCTCCCAGGACGATAATCCCGGATTTCTTTCTGCACAAAGAATAAGGCGAGCGCCGCAATGACCAAAGTGCCAATAAAAATGAGAATGCCGATCAGAAAACGATCTTGTTTCATTTTCGCCTCCGATTCCGAACAGGAAAGATCAACAGCTGTACGCCACGCAGAGGGGGACGCATGATTAAAACAAGAAAGGGCCCCAAAAGGGGCAGCAGTAAAGCAAAGAGCGCCCAACAAGCAAATTCCGCCCGAGTTAACGGGCGGCGACGCAAGTAAACCAACGCCAATACATACATGGCGAAGAGAAAAATGACCAACAAGAGGCGCATGCTTGTAATGGTCATGATAGAATGATTTTATCGTTTTTTCAGAGAGGTAGCAAGCGCTTTCTTGAGGTTCGTATAAGTTCGAACCCTTATGTTTGTTCACCACAAGCAAAGTTATAAAGTCTTGATCTTTCGGACTTTATGTCTGGTCTTTAGGCAAGATACAGTATCAGCCTCAGCATAAAGAACTACGCTTGAGGGCGGCCAAGAGAAAAGCTGAACGTTATCGGACTTTCAAGGCGTTTCGTGCAGACATCCATTTCGCTAGAGCAATCGTGAGAAGCTTTGACCAAACATAGCCGATTAAGTCGCCTGCGATGAGCAAAAAATCGTTTATCTACCCTCAGCTTACCCTTTTCCACCCTCTGTAGGCGTAGGGGAGGAAAACGTTCGCAAAGACCTGACGAAACCAGCAAATAGCCTAGCAAATTCTCCCCTCAGGATTGCCAAGACGCCAGGGAGAATGCCCACAAACGGTTACCCTAGCAAAGCTAAGCCAGGGGTACGATGGATAGCACAAAATCCACAAACAGATTTCTCCGCCCCTCTTCTAGGCTTAAAACTGCTTGGGCCTTGGAACGAGAGGTAAAAACACCAGCTGTTCCAAGGCCCAAGCGCTCGAATGCCATCCAGCAAGATG
>JANWWB010000371.1 GCA_025056515.1 Anaerolineales bacterium | reverse complement strand
TTCACCCAGATGACCTTTGCCGAAGCACCCGATCAATCATTGTACCTCTTCGACCCCTACGCTCCAGCTGTTTATCGCTTTAGCCCGCGTTCCGATTCGCTGATCCTGCTCAACCAGTTTCGACCAGCAATTGAGCAAAGTGCCCTCATCTCTGAGTTCGGGGCGACGGCCATGACCATCAACGTCAACCGGACAATGTTTATCAGCGCCGGACGCCAAGTATTCTATGCTACCGATGTCCCCTGAAAGGAGCAAGCCATGGGCCCTTCCGGGAGTAAACTCTCTCTCTTGGACTTAATTTTCCAACTTTTCAAACCAAAAAGCCAGCCGCCAAAGCCGGCGCCGTCGACCGCTCCTTCGATAGAACCGGCGCAAATTATGAATCGGCGGGTATTGCTTATTTCCTACAACCCAGTCATCAACGAAACAACCGGTGAACAGCTCTTTCAGCACCTGGGATGGCGAAAGCCTCAGGCTCTCGCAACGGATTTCATCTTGGATCTCTTGCGCGTCAGCTACGGGCTAGCGCGTTTTGAAATTGTCGACAACATCGAACGCAAGGAGTTCCCTCTTCTGCTCGACGGATATCGATACACGGCACAGGAATATCTAAACGTGCTCCATAAAATCCAACCACCGCATACACCACCGATGGCAAATTACTCGGCCATCCTTCAGGAACATCGTATTCTGGAGCGCGTTGCACAACGTGAAATTGACGAGGTCTGGATTTTTGCCTTCCCCTATGCCGGCTTTTACGAATCAGCAATGGGCGGCAAAGGCGCTTTCTGGTGTAACGCTCATCCTATCCCGGATACCGATTCCTGTCCCCGTCGCTTTGTTGTCATGGGCTTCTCCTGCGAGCGTGGCGTCGGAGAGATGCTCGAAGCTTTTGGTCATCGCGCCGAATCCATCTTGGAAAAAACCTTCTCTGCCTTACCCCCGGAGCGCAATCTGTATCGAACCTTTACGCTCTATGACAAGATTGCCCCAGGTCAAGCCCATGTCGGCACGATTCACTACGCCCCGAATAGCGAAAGCGATTATGACTGGGGCAATCCACGCTTTGTGCGGAGCGCCTGCGACGACTGGTACAACTTCCCTCACTTTCAAAATCTCTGGCGCGAGGTCAACGCTGCCGAGTGGGGTAATGGCGATATCCGTGCTCACCATCTTTGGTGGTTCAAGCACCTCCCGCATGTCGGCGGACGCACCCATGGCATCTCCAACAACTGGTGGCAATACATTCTGGATCCTAATCTGGTCAACGTGTAACAGCTTCAGAAGGCCATGCCGAAGTCCTGCCAACAAAAGTCCCGCAGAGAACTGCGGGAGTTTGCTTGATACCGTAGCTTGTTCGGCAAATGTCTTGTCGCTCAAAGCGTCACCTTGCGCGGACGAACGCGATGATGTTCGGCTTGGATGATGGCTATGACCGTCTCAACCGTCTCCTGCAACGCTCCATCGCGGTTGATAATCACATAATCAAATTCTTCGACTCGTTTCAACTCTTGGCGGGCGGTGGCTATCCGCAAGCTCAAATCTTCAGCGCTATCGGTCTGACGTTTGCGCAGACGAGCAACGAGTTCCTCCTCGCTCTGAGTGGCGAGGAAAATTAACACAGCTTCGGGCGCCAACCGGCGCACCGTGGCTGCGCCTTGCACATCCAAGCGCATGATCACGTCCCTCCCCGAGGCCAACGCCTCCCGCACTTGTTGCTTAGGAATGCCCTTGTAGTCATTGTATACAATTGCGTACTCGATCAATTCGTCCGCTTCAATCATGCGGGCGAATTCTTCCTTCGAGACAAAGAAATAATCGCGACCATGGACTTCATTTGGGCGAGGTGGACGAGTGGTGGCCGTGACCACGAAATGAAACGGCAAACCGCGTTCCTTAAGCGCCTGGACAACCGTGTCTTTTCCAACACCAGAAGGTCCAGAAATGACAATCAAGAGAGGATAAGTGCGATAGAGGTCGAATTCTGTCTCGGTCATGTAGGGTTTTCACCACCTGGGATTTTTGCAAATCAGGGAGTGGCAGTGCTTTGTTGCAGATACAGTGTATCCCGTCGCCGCAAGCTGCGCAGGCACCTAGGCAATCTTCCCAATCATCAGGAGCGTTCTCGTTTTGTGTCAGGCCAGGGCTTGACCGCTTTCAACAATTGGTAAGGGTGCATGCGTTGCTTAAGTTTCTGTCGAAATGACGAAGCTTGGCTACAAACGATACGTTCAGGCGAAAGTTTCACCAAAGACAAAAGAGCGGTTAAAATTAAGCTATGCCGTTCTACGAATATCACTGTCTGGACTGTCAAAAACGTTTCGAAGTCTTTCTTACCTACTCCGAATACGGTCAAAAAGCCGTCGTCTGCTCGTATTGTGGGAGTACAAGCGTCCGTCGCCGTCTCACCCGCGTCCGTGTGGCAAGGTCTGAGGAGAGCCGCATCGAATCACTAGCTGAAGATTTCTCTGATCCCGAGGCGCTTGCCGGACTGGAAGATGATCCTCAAGCACTCGGACGCCTCATGCGCAAAATGGGTCGAGAGCTTGGTGAAGATCTTCCGCCTGAATTCGATGAAGTAGTAGACCGACTGGAAAAAGGCCAATCACCCGAGGAAATCGAGAAGGAAATGCCAGAACTGAGCGAGACGATGGGAATAAGCCCAGAAGGCGAAGGAACCCAGGAAGAGGACTAACCTAAGTACAGTTGAGCACTTTGACAGCAATAAATCAAGCTGCCTGCAATCTTTGAAGGACAATCCTGCGTAACATCTCTTGAACCTGCTGCCAGTCCTGACGGGCATCCACCACCACCCAACGTTGCGGTTCAGCGGCGGCCATCTCCAAATAGCCTTGGCGTACCCGTCGATGGAAATCTAACGTATAGGCATCCAGTCGATTCCATTCAGCGGCTTTCTTTTTGCGCGCCAGGCCGGTCTCCACGTCCACATCGAGCAGAATGGTCAGCGAGGGCCATAGACCACCGGTAGCGTAATGGATGAGTGTGCGTACCTGTTCTAAGTCTTGCTGATGCCCGTAGCCCTGATAGGCCAGTGTGGAGTCGGCATAACGATCAGAGAGAACAATCTCTCCCAAAGCGAGCCGTGGACGGACGACCTGTTCAACAAATTGTGCCCGCGCCGCCTGATAGAGCAGCGTTTCAGTGCGCGGGTGCATTTCTGTATTTTTCAAACTGTGCAAGATTTCGCGTATCTGTTCGCCAATCGAGGTTCCTCCTGGTTCGCGCGTGGGAAAAACCGAGTACCCTTGCTGGCGCAAGAATTCGACCAGAGGAGGAACATGACTGGTCTTGCCGGAACCTTCAGGGCCTTCGAGGGTGATGAACATGAAAGAAGCCAAAACAAAGAGTAGGTCTCCGGCAGGATAACCTACTCGCGGAAGATCCTTACATGACGGCGCGGCTCTTTGCCATAAGAATGGGATAGCAGGTCCGCTTCGCGCGCCATTTCGTGCTGCAAGCGGCGCACAGCGGCCGGCCCCGGTGGCAGGTCCACCCAGCGCTCACCGTTCAAGACTGCAGCGATTGCCGCCTGTGTTTGCTGACGAATCTGCTCTAACTCAGCGTCGGAAGGTACGACCTCAGCCAGGTTGAACAAATCGCTCAGAAACTGTTCCATCTGGCTTAGCGTGTTCGAACGCAGGACATAGACCGGCATGCCGCGATGTTCGGCTTGGGTGACCGGTTGGAGTCGGTCACGATAGTGTGCTCGCAGGGTGACCAAAACATCGGCCTCTTCCTGATTCTTGACGATAATCGCCGGCACTCCAATCCGTTTTGCTGCCTGCATCAGTTTATCGCGCGCCACGCCATAGGGATAAACGCGCACCGGTTGCAAGACCAATCTCCCCGGCTCCGCCGACCCAGCTGCACCAGAAGCACCACTTTGGGCACTGCTCGTGTTGGTCGAAGAAGCTGTCGAGACCTGCGTTGAACGCCGCATAGGTACGCTTTCGATACGGAACTCCGATTCGGGGCGCGAACGAGCAGCGGGTGAGGCCATCTCGATATGGATCTTGCCTTCGGCATCGCGCCAGCGAATCTCCGGAGGAAGGGGATAGCCGCGCAACAAAGCATCCACAGCCGCAGCGATATCCATGTGAATTGCAAAGCGGTCGCGCTGTTGAATCTCAACCAACACATCAAAGGTCGGTGGTGCGCGGCGTTCCAAGACGGTCTTTTGCGTGCCGCGGCGGCGGGCTTCTTCATCCGAAAGAGTTACCGCCTCAATGCCACCTACCAGGTCAGAGAGGGTCGGGTTGAGGAGGAGATTATCCAGCGTCTGCCCGTGCGCTGTGCCAATAAGTTGGACGCCACGCTCAGCAATCGTACGGGCGGCAGCAGCTTCAAGTTCACGTCCTATCTCATCAATGACGATGACTTCAGGATTGTGATTCTCGACCGCCTCAATCATGACCTCGTGTTGAAGCATCGGTTCGCGCACCTGCATCCGGCGCGCCCGACCAACAGCCGGGTGCGGAACATCGCCGTCGCCGCCGATTTCGTTCGAAGTATCCACAATGATAACGCGCTTGGTTTCGGCCAAAATGCGTGCTGCTTCGCGTAGGAGAGTGGTCTTGCCCACGCCAGGACGCCCAAGCAGCAAAACCGACTTGCCACTCTCAATGATGTCCTGAATAATGTCCACCGTTCCATAAACAGCGCGCCCCACCCGCAAGGTCAAGCCGACAATATGACCTCGGCGGTTACGAATCGCCGAGATGCGATGCAAGGTGCGTTCAATCCCAGCACGATTATCAGCATCGAATTCGCCGACGCGGGCATCGACATAATCAATCTCGGCGCGCGTCACTTCGGTGTTGCGTAGGACAATTTCTCGGTCCACAAAACGAGCCGTTGGGACACGTCCCAAGTCCAGAATGACTTCCAGCAAATTGTCGCTATCGTTAGCTTTCCGAACCGCTTTGGCTATATCTTCAGGCAAGACGCCCATCAGGGCATCAAGGTCATCGGTAATACGAAATTGAGTCATAGAAAATATTCAGGCCACCAGATCTAGAACAAGTTTATCTGCTTTGGACAAAATTCGAGTTTGTTCTCAACGATGCAAGCCTCTCTTTTGGCATCGTATCCGTATGCTATCTTTTTTCTGCTTGCACACCATAATTGTCACCCAAGAGAGTCCCTCTCCGGTAGAGGTGACATAATTGTATCATGCTCTGTCAAACTTGGATGTTGTTGTCGGCTTCAGATGGCTCATCGGCGCAGCTGGCTTGGCGCGTGCCAAAACTTTTTCGAGAGAGGGAACGCTCTGGGACTCGGGCAAAGCAACAGCCAAGCGTTTGACCATCACCGCCTGTCTTGCGCCGGCTTCTGCGCCTATCTCCTCCAGTGTCGCTTCCAACCAAGCCTGATACGAGCGCACACAAACGTAGACGGGAACATTCCCCTTAAAGACCATACGAAGGGCGGATAGATAACGCGTTGCACCGGCGCAATCTGGTGAAATAAGCGGTTGAAGCCAAACGCCCGTTCTACCGCTCATTACCGCAACATAAGCGGTTGCTTCGCCTTCTTCAATACTAACCAGCCCCTGCGACATCTTAGGGGGACCATCAACACTCTGCAAAAGGGCCGGTACGATCTGGGCATGTAAGGACTGAATAAGGGTCCAGTCAGTTTCCTCCGCCACCCTCCAAAGCGAAGGGGCAGGAGATCCACCCACCGGCAATTTCCACACCCGTTGCCAAGCATACAAAGCAAATCCGCTCCGACGAAAGACCTGAAGTAACCTGCTATCTTCTTCAACTTCTGCGGTCACATAGAGCGCCCCCCACTCCCCTGCTTGAGCAACAAGATGCTCAAGCAGCGGCAAAGCAAGAATCTCCAAATGTTCAGCCGGTGCAAGAAACATCAGACGTGCAGACGGCTCCTCGGCCTGCAGAGCAATTTGCCCAATCAGTCGGTTGCTATTTTCAGCGGCAACGGCCGTATAGATGTGTTGACGCGGGTCAAGATACTCAAGCAACGCCCGAGCCTGGAGTGGATTGCCGCGTGTCAGAAAACGGGCGCTGTTCAAGGAGAGCGCTTCGCCGCGGTAACGCGACAAAAATGGCAAATCAAGCAAGTCGAGCGGGCGAATAAACATACACAGCCGTTGGTCCTAGCGGGCCAGCGCAAGAAAATACTCATGGAAGCGCACATCCTCGGTCAATTCCGGATGAAACGAGGTCGCAAGCAGTTTGCCCTGTTGGGCCGCTACAATGCGGCCGTCGGGCAACGTTGCCAGGACACGCGCCTCGCCAAAGACCGACTCAATGATGGGAGCACGAATGAAGACAGCGTGATAGGGAAGCGCTCCCAATTCGGGAATGGGCAAATCCGCCTCAAACGAATCGACTTGACGACCAAAGGCATTGCGCTGGACGATGATGTCCATCAAGCCGAGAAGCGGTTGTGGTCGGCGGACGTCTTTTGAGAGAAAGATGGCGCCGGCACAGGTACCCCAGATAGCATGCGTCTTCCCGAATTGGCGTAGCGGCTCTATCAGGTCAAAATCTACCGCCAATTTGCCAATGGTGGTGGATTCCCCACCGGGAATGATAAGACCATCCAAGTCATCCAGATGGCGTGGTAAGCGCACTTCGGCAGCCTCCACGCCGAGGCGTCTCAGCATACTGAGATGTTCAGCAAAATCACCTTGCAGGGCAAGAACTCCAATTTTCATAATAATTGAGACCGTTGAACGTAGACTCGGGACAGTCATGTCGACCGTCCGGCGTTGAAACATTTACCATCCCCGCCCAGCAATGCGCTCAATTTCGGGCATCGTGGAGATATTGCGCCCCACCATGGGTTCACCCAAGTTGCGACTGACTTCAGCCAGAATCGCTGGGTCATTGTAGTGAGTCACTGCCTTGACAATCGCCGCAGCACGTTTGGCCGGGTTGCCGGACTTGAAAATACCCGAACCGACAAAAACACCATCCATGCCCAATTGCATCATCAAGGCAGCATCGGCTGGGGTAGCGATGCCACCCGCAGCGAAATTCACCACCGGTAAGCGCCCCAGTTGCTTGGTTTCTTTAACCAATTCGTAGGGTGCGCCAATTTCTTTGGCGTAGTGCATCAGTTCTTCATCAGCCATAGTAGTTAGGCGGCGAATCTCTCCCAAAACAGCGCGAGCATGGCGGACAGCCTCAACCACATCTCCAGTACCGGCTTCGCCTTTTGTGCGAATCATCGCTGCCCCTTCACCAATGCGACGGAGTGCTTCACCCAAATTGCGCGCCCCGCACACAAACGGCACTTTGAAGAGATGCTTATTTATGTGGTGTTCTTCATCGGCAGGAGTGAGCACCTCCGATTCATCAATATAATCTACGCCAATGGCCTCCAAAATCTGCGCCTCCACAAAATGTCCGATGCGACACTTGGCCATCACCGGAATGCTGACTGCATCCATTATTTTGAGAATCAGTTCAGGATCCGACATGCGCGCCACACCACCCTGGGCGCGAATATCTGCCGGGACACGCTCCAACGCCATCACAGCGCAAGCGCCGGCATCTTCAGCTATTTTTGCTTGTTCCGGCGTCACTACATCCATAATGACGCCGCCTTTGAGCATTTGTGCTAATCCTTTTTTGACAGCAAAGGTACCTGTCTGTTGTTCCATACTTCGCTACTCCTTTTGAATGATCCGCTTCGATTCTACCACGCCCAACCGATTGCCCGCATTAAACCACGCTTTGAGTATCCGGCACTCGCCTCTGTTTACTTTCTTGCCCGATTGCGTTGGCGGACTTCCTGCCACATGGTTATCCCGAGCGTGAGCAACGTCAGCGGAAAGACAAACCAGATCACCGCTTGCTGGAAAGCAGGCAAGGCAGCATGTTCTGAGGATTTCAAGACCAAATAAGCAGTATAGGTAGCATAGTAGCCGAGAAACAACAAACCTTCCCAACGATAAATCTTGCCGCCGGTAAAGAAAATCGGAAAAGATGCCACCGCTACAGCAATCATGACCGGTAAATCAAAGACAATCACCTCTTCCGAGACAATCAGACCTCGCGGAGCCACCAAAGCGCTCAAGCCCAGCACAGCAAGCAGATTAAAAATATTGCTCCCGACCACATTTCCAACGGCAATATCCCGCTCTCCTTTGAGTGCTGCAATCACCGAGGTCGCCAGTTCTGGAAGTGAAGTCCCAACGGCCACAATGGTCAGACCAATCACCAATTCATCAACTCCCAGCCAGCGAGCAATGTCAACAGCGCCGTTCACCAACCAACGCGCCCCAAGAGATAAAAGACCTAATCCCAAAATCACCAAGCCCGCATTAACCACCCATCTTCGCTTTCCCTCTTCTTTGGCCGCATATTCCTGCTCGTACTCCTGACGAACCTGTTGACTCTCGGAGCGGCTTTGTCGAATAAGAAACCACGTGTAGGCGATAAGGGAAAGAAAAAGTAAGCCACCTTCGAGAACGCTCATTCGGCCATCCAAAGCAAACAAGAAAGTTACCACTGAAACGGCAATCATAATCGGGACATCCTGCCGCACCACTTGCTGCTGAACCACAAGCGGTGCAACGGCTGCAGACAATCCCAAAATCAACAAGATATTGGCAATATTGCTTCCGATAACATTCCCAAGAGCGATATCCGATTGACCGGTGAGCGAAGAAAGCAGGTTAATCGCCAACTCCGGGGAACTGGTGCCAAAGGCAACGACCGTCAAGCCAATCACCAAAGGCGAAATTCCCAGCCATGCGGCGATACGTGCTGCGCCCCGCACTAACCATTCAGCTCCC
>JANWWB010000278.1 GCA_025056515.1 Anaerolineales bacterium | reverse complement strand
GCCAAGTTCGAACAGATGACGGAAGACCTACTCAACCGCTGCATTCCTCCTTTTGAAAACGCGCTACGGGATGCTGGGCTGAAGGCCAGCGATTTGGACGAGGTTGTCTTGGTGGGTGGTTCGACTCGTATGCCCATGGTGCAAGAGCTAGTCCGCCGCCTGACCAATGGCAAGGAGCCGAACAAGGGCGTCAACCCAGATGAAGTCGTAGCTATTGGCGCAGCCATTCAGGCCGGTGTGCTGGGTGGCGAAGTAAAAGATATCCTGTTGCTGGATGTAACCCCGCTCTCGCTCGGTGTGGAAACCCTCGGCGGCGTGATGACGGTCATGATCCCACGCAACACCACCATCCCGGTGCGCAAGACCGAAATTTACTCTACTGCTGCCGATAATCAGACCGCTGTGGACATCCACATTTTGCAAGGCGAACGCCCTATGGCGGCTGACAACATGAGCCTGGGTCGTTTCCGACTGGACGGTATTCCACCCGCTCCGCGCGGCGTACCGCAGATTGAGGTCACCTTTGACATCGACGCCAACGGCATCCTGAACGTCACTGCTCGTGACAAAGCTACCGGCCGCGAACAGAAGGTGACCGTCACGGCCACCACCAATCTCTCCAAAGAGGAGATTGAGCGTAAGATCGAAGAGGCCAAGCGCTACGAGGCAGAAGACCGCCGACGCCGCGAACTGGTTGAAGCGCGTAACAATGCCGATAGCTTAGTCTATCAGACCGAAAAGGCGCTGCGCGAACTGGGTGATAAAGTGCCGGCAGACGAACGCAGCCGGATTGACGCCAAGATTAATGAGCTTAAACAAGTTGCCCAGGGCGATGATCTCCATCGCATCAGGAAGACCAGTGAAGAATTGCAGAATATGTTCTACGCGCTGAGCCAGCAACTCTACGCCCAGAGCCAAGGGCAGCCTAGCGGTGGTGCACAAGCCTCGGGTTCCGGCCCCTCTTCTGGTGGCAGTGAGGGAGACGTGATTGACGGGCAAGCCCGTCCGCTGTAAAAACTGGAAACAACCAAACGGCCGGCGCTGAAATAGGCCGGCCGTTTGGATTCTTCTCCTATACGTCCTGAATTTCTGCTGCCCGTAGCGTGTTCTTCATAAGCATTGCAATGGTCATCGGCCCGACTCCGCCCGGAACCGGGGTGATGAAGCCGGCCACCTCTTTGGCTTCTTCAAAGTTAACATCGCCAACCAACCGATAACCGATCTTCTTGGTTGGGTCTGGTTTGGAATTGATGCCAACGTCAATCACTGCAGCCCCTGGCTTAATCCAGTCGCCACGCACAAATTCGGCCTTGCCAATGGCGGCAATCAGAATATCGGCCTGACGCACTATTTCGGGCAAGTTGCGCGTGTGCGAATGGCAGATGGTCACTGTGGCATTTTTGCCGATCAGCAACAAGGCAGCAGGCATACCGACAATGTTCGAACGCCCTAGAACCACTGCATGTGCACCTTCAATCGGTACCCCAGCTTGTTCGAGCAGGTAAACACATCCATAAGGGGTGCAAGGAACAAACAGTGGTTCGCGTCCCTTCTGGGCAAGGCGGCCGATATTCAGCGGCGAAAAGCCATCAACGTCCTTCTCAATGTTAATCAGCGATAAGACGCGCTCTTCGTTCAAATGAGCAGGTAGCGGCAACTGCACCAGGATGCCGTGGACGCGCCGATCGGCGTTTAAGTCTCGCACCAAGGCTTCCAATTCTTCTTGGCTCACATTTGCAGGAAGATGATGGTGAAACGAAATCATGCCAAGTTCTTGACATGCTTTCTGCTTGGAAGCGACATAAGTGGCCGAGTCTACTCGGTCACCGACCAGGACGGTCGCTAACCCCGGTGGTTGTTTGCCGGCTGCGATGCGTTGCGCTACCGCCGCTGCCACCTCCTCGCGCACTTTTTGGGCAATTGCTTTTCCGTCAATAATTTGAGCGGTCATTCCGTCCTCCTCGAAACAATTTCAGTCTTGTTTTGGACTTTCTGGTCTTTTCCCACAAGAGAGAACAAAAAGGGAGATTTTTAATAAGTTTGCCAATGCACGCGCTTGGGGTCGTACTGGGTACGCGGTGGCTTCTCCTCAGCGGGATAGCCGACATAGACCAGCGCCAGCGGCGTGACGTGACGCGGCAGGCCGACCACCTGGCGCACAACCTGCTCGAACTCTTTGACCGGATGCACCCCCACCCAGACTGTTCCCAACCCCAATCCGACTGCGGCCAATAGGATGTTCTCGACTGCCGCCGAGCAGTCCTGTTCCCAAAAGAGCCGCGCCGCCGGATTGGCCGAAAGCGACGGGTTGCCGCAGACGACGATCGCCGCCGGAGCGTTGCGGTTACCAAAGATGAGCCTCTTGCGGAACTGCGCTAGTTTTTCGGGTTCGGTGACGACCACAAATTCCCATGGCTTGCAGTTCATCGCCGAAGGAGCCGCCATCGCGGCCTGAAGGAGCAAATCAAGTTTTTCCGGCTCAACCGGCTGTTCAGTGTATTTGCGGATGCTCCGGCGGCGGAAGATGATTTCAAGGGCGGAGTCCATAATAAGGTGGGTGAGAATTGCCGTAGAGAGCGCCCTACGGTCTACACTGTCTAGCCCGGGAAGATCGTTTCGAAGACTTCTGGGCAGTATTGCTGTACCATTTCGCTTGTCAGGCCGTTTTCCTTGCAGATGGCCGCATAAAGATCAACCGAAGGGCGGCGGATGCGTTTCTGCGTCTCAGGGTCGAGACCCCACAGGCCGAAGCGCTGCGTCCAGCCGCGTTCCCATTCGAAGTTGTCCACCAGCGACCAATGGAAGTAGCCCTTGACCGGCCAGTTGAAATTGACCGCCCGCCACATCTGATGGATGTGCTGTACCAGGTAGCGCGGACGCAGGCGATCATCCGGGTCTTCCACACCATTCTCGGTGATCAGAATGGGCAGGTTGGGGTAGGTGCGCTGTGCCCAGCGGATGCTCTCAAACAAGCCTTCGGGGATGTTGGCGATGAATCCGGTCGGGCTGAGGTCGGCGTCCTTCGGGTAGAAGGCGCGGGTGAAAAGCTCGCGCGGACGGCGCAGGTCGAAGGCAACCGTGTCCACCGAGTAGTAGTTCAAGCCGAGGTAATCCTGTGTCCCTTTGGCCTCTGGGATGCGGAAGTTGCCGAGCGGCGTACGCATCACTCCGGTGCTGATACCGGTCGGGAAACCTAGGTTGATGCCGCTGTAACGGATATTGCGCATCAGCCGGTCGAGCGGCGAGGCCGGATTGGCCGGGACCTGCGGACGGTAGTGCAGGGCGTAGCCGACACGCGCCTCGGGCTGAATCTGGTGGATAGTGCGGTAGGCGGCGGCGTGGCCGCGCAGCATATTGGTCAGCACGCGCACCGCCAGTCTGTTATCCTGCTTGCCTGGCGGAAAGTCTCCGGTCAGGTAGCCACTCAGGGCGTAGATGTTTGGCTCGTTGATAGTGCACCAGAGCGTGCAATACTCCTTGAGTGCCTCGACCGTCTTGCGGACAAACTTCTCGAAGAGCGGGACGACCGCCTCGCTTTCCCAGCCGCCCCTCTCAGAAAGCCAGAGCGGGTCGGTAAAGTGGTGCAGGCTGACCAGCGGGGTCATGCCGCGCTCATGCAAGCCACGGAGCATAGCGCGATATCGCTCGAGGGCATCTTCATCCCAGCGATCGGGTGCAGGCTGGATTCGACTCCACTCAACCGAGAGACGATGGGCATTCTGCCCGGCTTCGGCGGCGCGGTTGAAATCCTCCTTCCAACGCCCACCCCACCAATCGCAAGCCAGGCCGGATGTGTGTTTGGTGTGCCCCTCCTGTTCCCAGCGATACCAATTGTTGTTGGTATTATTGCCTTCGACCTGATGGGCCGCTGTGGCGCAGCCCCACAGGAAGCCTTTGGGGAAGTGAAAGGATGCAGATGGCATATGAACTCCAGTGTTCAGGTTTCATGGGATAGTTATCCGTGAGTAATCGGTTGTTGACGAGCAAGGTAAGCAAGATAGAGTGCCACCGAGCCGGCGACGGCGGCATTGAGCGATTCGATTTTGCCTTGCATCGGTAGGCGGACGAGGAAATCACACTTCGATTTGACCAGTGGACGGATTCCCGCACCCTCCGAGCCGACGACGAGTGCCAGCCCTCCGCCCATCCAGCTGACTTCAGACGGGAGACGAGACTCAGGAGCTTGGTCCAGGCCAATGGTCCAAACGCCCGCTTCGCGTAGTTCATCAATCGCCTGGGAGAGATTCATGCGTGCGATGAGCAAATGTTCGGATGCCCCTGAGGAGGCATTGACGACCGCAGGTGTTACCTCCACCGTCCGCGCCAAAGGGAGCAAGACGCCGTGTACGCCTACTGCCTCAGCAGTACGCAGCAGCGTCCCGAAGTTCTGCGGGTCGTTGAGTGTGTCGAGCAGGAGCAGAAAAGGCGGTTCACCGCAGCAGTCGGCGAGGTCTAGGATATCGGCTAAGGTCACATAAGGATAAGCGCCGGCTTCAAGGATGACGCCTTGATGGGCGGGTTGGATTTTATCAAGCGCTAAGCGTGGAACACGGCGGACAGGAATGCGACGTTCCTCCGCCAGGCGCAAAATCTCGGCCAGCCGCCCTTTCTCTTGCGCGCCCTCTGCCACTTGCAAGCCAAAGACCTGTCGTCGTTGGGCGCGCAGGGTCTCATAGACGGCATTGCGGGAGTACAGGAATTCTTTCACAAGATGTATTTTACCTGCAAATGACATCGATTTCATGCACCGATGCTCAAACTTTGCTCAGAAAAGCGGATCTCGCCATGTATCGGGCAAAAAAACAACGGCCAACCTGGTTGCATCCTGGCCGAATCGTGAAGGGGGGAGATGCTTTTTGCTCCTTAAAGAACACAGAGAGGGGAGAAAGTGCCTGGGCCCTGAACATCCATTTGACATCGACCTTCAAGGGGTGTGAATGGTTGCAAGTCTGCCAGAATTTTCGGCCACAGACCGGCAAGAGGGAATGCCCTCACATCGAGAGAGCAAGAACCGTATGCCCGACAATCTTGTCTTATTTCCTGCGCAAATTGACGTAAAATTAGGGAAAGAGTTATTTGATTGGTTGTCCTGCTCGGCAAAATTCATAGTTCGGTTTTCGGAAACATCCCTTAATGTTCCTGTCTTTGTACTGCTCTTATACCTATCAACAAGCGAGGTGGATATGAGTAGAATCTTGATCAAAAATGGCACATTGATCACCGACCAAGAATCTCGTCAGGTCGATTTGCTGATTGAAGGGGAAAAGATTGTCGCGATTGAGGCGGTTTCTGCTAAGAATGTCGAGACGGTGGTGGACGCTTCCGGTAAGTTCATCTTGCCAGGCGGCATAGACCCACATACACATTTCGACTTGCCGATGTTTGGCACGGTTTCCTCAGACGACCACTACACCGGGACCAAAGCCGCAGCGTTTGGAGGAACGACAACCGTTATCGACTTCGTCTCCTTAGATTTCCCCACCCTGCACGAATCTGTGGAGGCCTGGCGCGAAAAAGCTGCCAAAGCTGCTGTGGACTATACGGCTCACATGAATCTAACCCGCTTCGATTCAAATATTGCCGCCGAGATACCACGTTTGCCGGAGTGGGGGATTGCCTCGCTCAAAGTCTTTACCGCCTATAACAACCGCTTGCGCCTGGACGACGGTAGCATTTTCAAAGCTTTACAAATTGCCCGCCAGCATGACATGTTGGTCCTGATCCATGCCGAAAATGGTGACGTTATCGAAGTCTTGACCACCCAGGCGCTTGCCGCGGGCCATACCGAACCTATCTGGCATGCTCGCACTCGGCCGGCTTGGGGCGCAGTGGAGGCTACTCTGCGTGCGTGCGCCCTGGCTGCTCAAGCCGATGCTCCGATTTACATTGTTCACATGAACGCAGCGGGCGAGGTGGATATGTTGCGCTATGCCCGCGAGCGAGGCGTGCGCGCCATGGGCGAGACCTGCCCACAATACCTTTTCTTTACCGAGGAGGACCTCAAGCGGCCGGATGGGGCAAAATGGATATGCTCCCCACCTATGCGTACCTCTGCTGATAACAACCGCTTATGGCAGGGATTGATGGACGGAACACTCCAGACGGTCGGCACTGACCATTGTCCCTTCTTTTTCGATGGAACAAAGCCAATCCTTTATGAGGGAAAACCGGTCGCAATCCCAGGCAAAGAACTGGGCAAGGACGATTTCACCAAAATCCCGAATGGCTTACCGGGAGTGCAAGATCGTCTACCGGTTCTCTGGACAGCGGGAGTTGTCTCCGGCAAATTGACGCCGCAGCAGTTTGTAGCACTCACTTCGACCAATCCGGCAAAAATTTTCGGCCTGTACCCGCGCAAAGGAGCGCTGCTCCCCGGTTCAGATGCAGACATCGTCATTTGGGACCCGAACAAAAAAGTCAAGTACGGTGTCGCCCTTTCCCATCAGCGCACCGATTACAATCTTTATGAGGGGTGGGAGCTCACCGGCTATCCCGAGAAAGTATTTTTGCGCGGCAAGTTGATTGTAGACGGAGAACGTTGGCTGGGCAAATCTGGCGATGGACAATTCCTGCCGCGCCGGAGCAGCGGTGAATTTTTATGAGGAAAGTCTCGTCTGGCAAAAGTAATGAGCCGACCTAGGTTGATTGGCAGCATGTTTGTATTACGGCCAAGCGAGAGTAGCCTCAGGAACAAGGAGAAAGAATGACCAAACATGCAACTCAGGCTATCGTTGTACATTGTATGGACTTCCGCCTGCAAAAATTTCTTGACGATTGGCTGCAACGTGAACTAGGGCATGGTCAGTATGACCGTCTTTCGGTGGCAGGTGGTGTTTTTGACCTAGACTTCGTTATGAAGCAAATTGAGCTTTCGCATCGCTTACACGCGATCGGCAGGGCTGTTCTCATCAACCATGAGGATTGCGGCGCATACGGCATGGCCGGTACGGCGGAACGTCACGCTGCCGATTTACGTCGGGCCAGGCAACAGGTTCAGAGCGCTTTCCCCGACATGGAGGTTGACCTCTATTACTTGCATTTGGACGGTTCCTTTGAACCTGTGGTCTGATCGTCCCGTGCAGAACCCAGTAAGGAGTGGAGTGTGCTCATTATCATCAGCGATCTGCATCTGACCGATGGAACATGCGGTCAGTCCATTTCACCAGCGGCCTTTCGACTATTTGTCGATCGCTTGCGCGAACTTGTGCAACGGGCCTCGCATCGTAAGGGCGGCCGTTACCACCCACTTGAAGAGGTGAATATCGTCCTCTTGGGCGACATTCTGGATGTACAGCACTCCACCTTATGGTTGAAACACAAGGACGGGGCACCCACTTCCATCCGCCCTTGGAGCGAGGTGCACGAACCCGAATTCATTCGCACGGTGGATGAAATCACCGAAGATATTCTCAAACACAACGAACGGTCAATTCGCCTGCTCAAAAATTTAACCACAACAGGCGCTTTCTTGAGTCTGCCACCGGCCAATCGAGAAGGTCAACCGGCTCGTTTTGCTCTTAGAAGTGTCCCTGTGCGCGTCAATCTCTACTATATGGTGGGAAATCATGATTGGTTCTACCACTTGTCCGGCAAAGAGTTCGAGCGTATTCGGGACAAGGTGCGTCAGGCATTGGGATTGGCCAATCCCCCCGGTCCTTTTCCTCACCAGTCTTTCGAACTGACGCCACTGGATACGACGTTGCAAGCACATGGCGTCTATGCTCAACACGGCGACCTATACGATGACTTCAACTACGACCATAGATACGGTCGTGACCATGCCGCTTTGGGGGATGCCTTTGCTGTGGAGGTTATCAACCGCTTCCCGGTGCGCGTGGAAGAAGAGATGAAAGATGCCATTCCTCCAGCACTTGTGACGGCGTTGCGAGAATTGGTCAATGTCCGTCCAGCCTTGGCTGCTCCTCTCTGGATTAGCGGTCAACTGCAGCAGAATAACGTAGAACTGTCCATTCAAAAGAGATTGAAAGCCATCTGGAACGACTTGGGAAGCGATTTTTTGAAAAATCCTTTTGTGCGGGAGTACGACCGGCTTCTCAAACTCGATGTGGTAGATGGCCTAGAGGCCCTGTTCGGCCTGACAAGTGTGATTTCTTTCGAGGACTTGAATAAGTTGGTCTTGTGGATTCGCAAGCGCTTCTGGCGCGAAGGCCTCACGCTAGCGCAACATGCCTTGCGTGAAAAAGCTTTTTTGAATAAAACAGCGCAGTATATTGTTTATGGTCATTCCCATCATCACGAAGTTGTACCGCTCGATTATGTCCGCACGGCCTCTGGGATGAGCAGCCAGATGTATCTCAACTCGGGCACCTGGCATACCTATTTCGACCTGGCAATTCACAAACCCAAAGAGCAGAAATTCATTCCTTATCAGGTTTTGAGTTACTTAGTCTTTTATCGAGAAGATGAACATCAGGGTCGCCGTTATGAAACGTGGTCAAGTTCCTTTGCCGAATAGAGAAGATTGGCATGCCAGACTATATCTACCTGCTCCATCCTTTTCGTCACGGTTTGTATGACAATCCTCGCCCGGAGGAACAAGCCATTCTTGCCGAGCAAGAGTCCCACCTGAAACGGGCGCAAGAGTTGGGAATTGTCCGGCTGACTGGTCTGTGTCTGGATGATACGTTCGCCTTCGTTATCTTCCAGGCAGAAGATGAGCAAGCGGCTTGCGAATTTATGTTCCACGACCCAGCCGTGCGCGCCAATTTGATGGCTGCCGAGCTGCACCCTCTGCAGCTTTCTCCTAGGATCATCTGAACCATATGTCCACGCTGCCTCTTCTCGCCCTTGCCCGTACCTTAGGCAATCCGGTCATCCAGGATGATACAGCCACCTTCCTCTGGCAAGGACCTACCCCCGTTTTTCTGATTGAGGACTTGCATAACTGGGAAGCTGACCCGCAACCGATGACGCGCGCTGCGCCAGATGTTTGGCAAGTCAGCTTGAAGCTACCCCGCGACGCCTATTTGGAATATGCGTTTCTCGATCCCCAGACCGGTCAACGCGTGCAAGATCCTCTCAATCCCAACAAGGTCTGGAACGGCGTCAGCGATTGGAATCATTATTTTTACATGCCCGAAGCACGCCCAACCGACCTGGTGCGTCCGGCGCGTCGTTTGCCTCGCGGACGCGTAACCCGCTTTCAGATCGAGACGGGCGGCTACGCTTGTGGACGCAAGCGGACGGTGTACCTCTATCAACCACCCGTTAAAAAGCCTGTTCCGCTGCTTTTGGTGTATGATGGTGTGGACTATCTGCGTCGCGCCTCTCTGAATGTTATCTTGGATAACCTGATTGCTGCTCGTCGCGTTCGGCCCTTTGCTATGGCGTTGGTGGACCATGGCGGTCCAGCTCGCCGATTGGAATACTCCTGTTCGGATGCTACCTTGGCTTTCATCTTTGAGCATATCATCCCTCTGGCACAGGAAAACCTGCCTCTCACTGCGCCGGGCGTGGAACCTTATGCAGTGCTGGGCGCCTCAATGGGAGGTCTGATGGCCCTTTATACTGCCCTGCGATTGCCTAAGGTCTTTGGGAAAGCCTTACTCCAGTCGGGCGCTTTCTTCGTTCCAGAACTACATTCGGTGGTCGAAGACCTGATTGCCTACCTTCCACCACCTGAATTGGAAATCTGGATGGATGTTGGCAAATTTGAGTGGTTGCTGGAAGGTAATCGTCGAATGTACAACTTGCTCAAAGAGCGGCGCTATCGGGTCACCTATCGCGAATACTCCGGTGGACATAACTTTACCAGTTGGCGCAACGATCTTCCTCATGGCTTGGAAAAGTGTCTGGCATAAAAAATTTAAGGCACCTCCCCAACTTATGTATGTCATAATGAGATTGCGGAGGTGCACATGAAAAGGTCTATGCTTCACCCGGGACAAGGGTTAGTAGAATACGGTTTGATAATCTTGCTCGTAGTCTTGGTTGCCCTTCTTGTTCTCAGTCTCAGCGGTGTAAGTCTGAAAGATATCTATTGCTTTCTGGCTGAGAAGATCGGCAGCCGACCGGTGACTTGCGCGGCGAGCCTGTTCAGTGACGATTTCAACGATTTGAGCCGATGGACGGTTGTCAGTGGGAAATGGGAAATCAAAAACGGCCAACTCTGCACCAGTCAGCCTGGAAGAATTTTTGTGCCGATCGAAGACGCCGATAATTACGTCATCCAGTTGAACGGTGCAAAGTTGGACCAAGGGAATGGTTATGGCATCTATTTTCGCGCCGATAACTTCAAAGCTGTGAACGGTTATACGTTCCAATACGACCCGGGCTTGCAAGGCTTTGCATTTCGCGAGTGGTATCAAGGCAACGAGTTTTCGCCCTCGGGTCTTTACCGTCTGCCGAAAACATACGACTATTACAGCGCACCACACGACATCAAAGTAGTCGTTCAAGGGAATAGCTATACGGCATTTGTAGACGGACAACAAGTTCTGTCTATGAGCGATTCGACCTATACCAAAGGTGGGATTGGCTTGCGGACGTGGGATGCGACGGTTGTGTGCTTTGATAGCATTACCGTCAATCGTCTGCCATAAAGGAGGCACGATGGGTCTTTCCAGTTCTCCTAGCTTGCAAGAATATCAGCACGGCATTCCCGAAAAACCGAAGGATCCTGCGGCACATCGTCGGGTGTATCGTTTGATTTTGCTTGTCTTGCTTCTGATCACCTTGGTCGGATTGGTTTTCCGTTTCGCCGGAAGTCAGACAGTCATGCTGCTAGCTGGTCGAGGAGATGTGCGCGGACAGGTTGTGGATGAACAGGGCAGACCTCTTAGCGCTGAAGTGTACCTTTTTGGGGTCGATAGACCAGTTCTGGCGGATGCAGAAGGGAAATTTCTCTATAAAGGAGCGCCAGCGGGGAAACGCAACTTGATCATTGCTTTTAACGGAACAGCGCAGGAACTATCAGTGGAGATTCGGGCCGGTGAGGTCACCGATGTCGGCAAGATTGTCTTTCTGGTCGCCACCCCTACTGCGATTCCTTAGGAGAAGTCAACATGCCCATTCGTGTCCTGCTGGTTGAAGATGACGACCTGACTCGTCGCATGATGACTGCCTTGTTGAAGAAGCAAGGCTTTGAAGTCATCCCGGTTGCCAATGGGCCGATGGCCATTGCGGAAGTCAAAACGTCCCCACCCGATATCATCCTGATGGATGTGATGATGCCCGAGATGGACGGTTACACGGCTTGCCGCGCCATTCGCGCCATGCCCGACCGCGCCCATATTCCCATCATCATGCTTACCGCCTTGGATGATGTTGACCACAAGGTCAAAGGCTTTGAAGCTGGAGCGGATGATTATGTGGTCAAACCTTGCGATATCGAAGAATTGACAGCGCGCATCCATGTCCTATTGCGTCCGCTGGTGCAGCTCAGGGGCCAGTTATCTTCCGAAGAACAAGCGCGCGCCATTTCGATTTTCTCGTTGCGCGGCGGCGCCGGTGTTACCACGGTGGCGGTTAACCTGGCGGCCGGTTTGGCTAGACTCTGGAACCTGAAGGTTCTCCTAGCCGATATGGTCGAGACAGCAGGTCAAACGGCTTTGTTCCTCAACCAAGCCCTGCGAAGCACCTGGGCCGACCTTTGCCGTGCTGAAGTTGAAGCCATTGATGCGGAACTGCTTTCTTCTGTCCTTCTGCCGCACGAAAGCGGCGTGATGACTCTGGCTTCCCCACGACGTCCTGAAGAAGGCGAACTGATAACAGCAGAAAAAGTCACCCGCGTGATATCGCTTTTGCGCCGCCAGTTTACTTATCTTGTTTTTGACTTGCCTCATCGCTTCAGCGACTCGTGTCTTGCCTGTCTTGACCAGAGCGATGTGATTGTGCTCTTGCTCCAACCAGAGATTGCCTCTCTGCGCTCGGCCAGCATCGCGCGAGAAACTTTCGAGACTCTACAATACCTGTCAGAGAAAAAGATTTACGTTATTCTGAATTGGACTTTCCCCCGTCAAGGATTAGCGCTGCAAGACATCGAACGAATGCTCAAGCTTCCCGTCAATCTCATTCTGCCGTATGCCCCAGATGAATTTGTGACGGCGCTCAATTTGGGGAAGCCACCTGTCCTGGCAGGACCGGAAAGCCCCCTCAGTGTTATCTTTGAAGATTTGGCATTTGCGCTCAGCCTCGAACAACACCAAAAGACAACCCCTGCGAACTCTACACCGGTTTGGAGACGTGTCATCGAGCGGCAACGCAAGCGCAAGTCTGCTTAGCAGGATGTGCTGCAAGCGAGCATCTATGCGGTCCGCAAGATGCTTTTTCAAGGATGCGACACTCTTCTCACTTTACACATCTAAAGCATCTCCTGCCTTCTTCTTGGCCTAGATATGCCCACCTACTCTCAAGAGATAGATAAGCGGTCGTGCCCTCCCATGCGGCGAGATGCCTTTGCTCCGGTGTTAGCTTTTGAGGCGCTTGGTCTATTTTTCCGGTTTGACCATTTTTGAACTTCTTGCTCTTGGATTACCGTTGTTTTCATGCTCACATAGCTCAGGATAACCTGATCAGTTGTACTACCGGATTAGACTCTACCGTTGCTGGGCTTCTGACACAAGTGCCACTTCTGATGGCCGGCTTTGTCGATATTTCGCAGTTTCACCCATTTTTCGCCGGACGAGCTTTGGCATAAAATCGGGTCTTGTCCTTTTGACTTTCCTTGTTTTAGCCCCTTTCAAGGGCAGGTCAACATGGCACTCATCGGTGCATTGAAGTTAGGCCGAGGGCAACGGTGCATCGTTGCTGGGATTTGGTCAGGATCGCATTCTAGCTGGCAACCATCAAGTTTCAGCTCAAGTTGCTTTTCGTCCTCTTTCTTTGGCTGACTGCAGAGATTTACTATGCGATTGCCTGAAAGTACTGGTTGCACTGCTCCTTCTCACAGGAGTTTTGCTGATTCCTTTCCATCCTGGCGCTTTCCCTTTTTGGGTGCACTGGGGAAGTTCTTGTCAGCCAGCTTTAACTGCTATGGAGGATAAATAGCTCGATTATCAAGTGTATTTCCATTCGTGCCCCTGCACAGAGGATGCTCACGTGCTTATGCATGCAAGAGTTGGGGAAGAGTGTGTTGAGCGTCTTCAGCGACCAAAAATCTCGTTCTCGATAGGAAGTATAATTGTGTTATGTCTGTCCTTGCTTCTCGTAGGATTCTCCTCGCCGTTACCGGCTCGATTGCTGCCTACAAAGCTGCCGACTTAGCCTCGAAGCTGACTCAAGCCGGCGCTCTGGTGGATGTCGTCCTCACGCCAGGAGCGGAGAAATTCGTAACTCCCTTGACCTTCCAATCGGTCACCGGACGAAAGACATATACCGATGCCGATTTATGGGGTGGAGAGGCGCATGTTCTGCACGTCGGTCTTGGTCAGAGGGCGGACTTAATGGTGATTGCTCCTGCAACTGCGAATACCCTGGCCAAGCTGGCGCATGGCGTGGCCGATAACTTGGTCACGATTCTGGCATTGGCCGCCCGTTGTCCTATCCTGGTTGCTCCAGCCATGGATGCCGGCATGTATGAACATCCGGCGACACAGGCAAATATCCGACTTTTGCAGGAGCGCGGCGTGTATTTGGCAGGGCCTGGGGAAGGTCGCATGGCTTCGGGACTGGTTGGGCTGGGTCGTTTACTGGAGACGCCTGAACTCATCGGTCACATCCGCCTTGTCCTGGGACGCCACGGGCGATTGGCGGGCAAAAAAGTGGTGGTCACAGCGGGAGGAACCCAGGAACCTCTGGACCCGGTGCGTGTGCTGACCAACAAATCCTCTGGCAAACAGGGATATGCCCTGGCCCAAGCTGCCCTGGATGCGGGTGCGAACGTGGTGTTGATCAGCGCGCCAACTGCGCTTAAGCCCCCGGTGGGTGCGCACTTGGTCTCTGTGCAGACCGCTGAGGAGATGAAGGATGCCGTCCTAGTCGAAGCTGAGGGTGCCGATGCCCTGTTAATGGCAGCAGCAGTGGCCGACTTCCGCCCCAAGACGGTCGCCCCCGACAAGATCAAAAAGCAAGCTGGTGCACCGCAGCTTGAGCTTGAAGCGACGCCAGACATTCTTGTAGCGGTTGCAGGCCTCGGGTCTAGGCGGCCGACCTGCGTGGTCGGATTCGCTGCCGAGAGTCGCGACCTGCTCGAAAACGCCGACCTCAAGTTGCATAGCAAACAGCTCGATTTCATTGTCGCTAATGATATCACGGCGCCTGATTCTGGTTTTGGCGTCGATACCAATCGCGTCGTCCTGCTCTTTTCTGATGGGAGGAAACTTCCTCTGCCGCTGATGAGCAAAGAACAGGTGGCTGAAGCTGTTATCAACCATCTTGCTGGCTTCCTGGAGCACAAATGAGCAAAATCTTGGTCATTTCGGATATTCATGCTAATCTGATTGCCTTGGAGGCCGTCCTAGCAGACGCAGGAGAGGTAAGCGAGGTTTGGTGTCTGGGCGATATTGTCGGTTATGGACCTTGGCCGAATGAGTGTATTGAACGCATCGCCAACTTGCCCAACCTGACTGCCATGATGGGCAACCATGACTACGCTCTTCTCGATGGGATAGCTCTTCATGCTTTCAATCCCGAGGCACGTACTGCTTTGCTGTGGCAAAAAGAACAACTCTCGCTGGCCAGTTGGGAGTTCCTGAAAAGTCAATCGATTCAGCCGGTTGTGCGGCAGGGGATGACGCTTGTGCATGGAAGTCCGCGCGACCCAATTTGGGAATACGTCATGAATACGATGATAGCGCGCTTAAACTTGGAATTTTTCGGGACACCGTGGTGTGTAGTGGGACATTCTCATTTTCAAGCAATTTTTCAGTACCATACCGAAGAGGATAGTTTCTCAATAGAAATTCCACCGCTCGATGCCCCCTATCTCCTCCAAGACCGTGCTATCTTGAATCCCGGATCGGTTGGCCAACCGCGCGACCGCGACCCGCGCGCTGCCTATGCGTTGTACCATCCGCAGCAGAAGACCTGGGAAGCGCGCCGAGTTGCCTATGACATTGCGCGTGTCCAAGCCCAAATCCGCGCTGTCGGTCTACCGGAACGTCACGCAGCGCGCTTGAGCGCAGGGTGGTGAGCAAAACAGGAACTTTTTAGGCGCGTAGACGTCTTGGTAAAGGCAAGTGATCTTGGATATTTTTGGAGGAGACACCATGAAGCAAAAAACTCTTTTGTCCCTTGTCTTACTTGTGCTGTTTCTGACTGCTTGTGGCACCAAAATTGCCTCGCTGCCAACGCCAGAGGCCGTTCCAGACTACGGATATGGAGGGGAGCCAGGCGGGTTGGATCAGGTCGCTCGCATGCCAGAGAGCAGCAGCATCCTTCCAGAGTCGCCAGCCATGCCGGCCTTGGAAGAGCGCATGGTTATGATGAACGTCAACTTGACCATCGTGGTCTCCCACCCACAGACCCGATTGGAAGAAATCGGAGAATTGGCGAGATCGCTTGGGGGATTCGTGGTCTCGATGAATTTGTATCAGGTTTCTACCTCCGATGGCGGCGTGGCGCCGGAAGCGAGTATTTCCATCCGAGTCCCAGCAGAACACCTAGATGCGGCTCTGGAACAAATCAAAACCAACGCGATCGAAGTGCGTCAAGAGAATCATACGGGGCAGGATGTCACTGCGGCGTATGTGGACTTACAGTCGCGCCTGAAAGCACTAGAGGCCGCGCGGGACCAGCTCGAAGAAATCATGCGCAAAGCAGAGAAAACCGAGGATGTCTTAAATGTTTTCTCACAGTTGCAGTACTACAATGAGCAAATTGAAGTTATCAAGGGGCAGATAAAATACTATGAAGAATCGGTGGCCTATTCGCTGATCAACGTCACCCTGATAGCCGAAGAGACGATTCAGCCGATTAAGATTGGCCCCTGGACACCCGGCAAAGCAGCGCGGGATGCCATCCAAGCCCTGATTCAGTTCTTCCAAAGGTTTGTCGATGCAGTCATTTATTTCTTCCTGCTGATTGTGCCTGCATCGCTGCTGGTTTTCGGTCCCCCAGCGCTTGTGATCTGGGTGATTGTGCGTGCACTAAGGCGACGTAAGAAGAAACACACTGCGTCTGCACCATCTTCGGAGTAGCCTCCTCAGATGTCTTTGAAAAACACAAACGGCCGGCTTTCACCCGGCCGTTCCTTTTGCCGTTTCAAGAGCTTGCTCGGCGAACTTGGGTTGTCCATCTTTCCTGGAGCACGATTCCCTCTGTTTAGCTTCTCTCGCTTCTCCCTATGTCCATTCATGCTCAGCTGCAGCATCCAGAAACCTGCTTGACGGGGCAACTCGGCGCGCTGTCAGAAACGCCGGATGTCTTCCGCATCCAACGCCCCCGCGACTTCCACCATCAGCCAGACGTCCGAACCCCCGACTTGCG